>NZ_JAGPUP010000511.1:0-41674 GCF_018069605.1 Microvirga sp. HBU67558
GACGTGGCGGTGGCGCCCGGGATCGGCTTCGGCGAGCACGGCGACGATTACGTGCGCATCGCTCTCGTGGAGAACGAGCAGCGCATCCGCCAGGCGGCGCGCAACATCCGACGGTTCTTCGACCATGCCGACCAGACGCTCCACAATGTGGTGCCCCGATCAGCACCGGCAACGTAGGCTCACCAACCTCATACCCCACTTGGGCTGAGGGAACCCAACGAGCATTAGGGAGCGGTTGCGCTGCCCTGCTGAACCAGGAAGGCATCTCTGTCGTGCAGGATTACATCCGTAAGATCTTGACCGCTCGGGTCTATGACGTCGCGATCGAGAGCCCGCTTGATCCCATGCCGCGTCTGTCTCAGCGCCTGGGAAATCCTGTTCGGCTCAAGCGTGAGGATCTCCAGCCGGTGTTCTCGTTCAAGCTGCGTGGCGCATATGCCAAGATGGTTGGGCTATCGCGCGAGGCGCTTGAGCGGGGAGTGATCTGCGCCTCGGCCGGCAACCACGCCCAAGGTGTGGCTCTCGCGGCCCAGAAGCTCGGCGCCAAGGCGACCATCGTGATGCCGCGCACCACGCCTGCCATCAAGGTCCAAGCGGTAAAAGGGCAGGGCGGGCGCGTGGTCCTGCATGGCGAGGGCTTCGACGAGGCGTATACCCACGCCCGTCAGCTTGAGGCCGAGAAGGGCCTCACCTTCATTCACCCTTACGATGATCCGGATGTCATTGCCGGCCAGGGCACCGTCGGCATGGAGATCCTGCGCCAGCATCCCGATCCGCTCGAGGCCGTGTTCGTGCCAATTGGAGGCGGGGGGCTGGCGGCGGGAGTGGCCGTCTACACAAAGTTCCTGCGGCCCGAGGTGAAGGTGATCGGCGTTGAACCGGAGGACGCCGCCAGCATGGCGGGTGCTCTTGCAGCTGGTGAGCGCATCATCCTGAACCAAGTCGGGCTGTTTGCCGATGGCGTGGCCGTGCGCCGGGCCGGTGAGGAGACGTTCCGCCTCTGCCGCGAGCTGCTCGACGAGGTGATCACCGTCAGCACGGACGAGATCTGTGCGGCCGTGAAGGACATCTTCGAGGATACGCGTGCGATCGCCGAGCCATCCGGGTCCGTGAGCCTCGCGGGCTTGAAGCGATATGTGGAGCGGGAAGGGCCGCGGCCGCACGGTTTGGTTGCTGTCAACAGCGGTGCCAACATGAACTTCGGCCGGCTCCGGCACATCGCCGAGAGGGCCGAGATCGGCGAGCACCGCGAGGCTTTGCTGGCAGTCACCATTCCCGAGAAGCCGGGCAGCTACCGCCGCTTCATTCAGCTATTGGGCAAGCGCTCCATTACCGAGTTCAACTACCGCTACTCGGATCCTCAGGCAGCGCAGATCTCCGTGGGCGTGCAGCTCTCGGACGGCGATCCGGAGAAGCGGCAGATCATCGCCATGCTGCAGGAGCAGGGCTATCCGGTGCTCGACATGAGCAACAACGAGATGGCCAAACTGCATGTGCGCTACATGGTCGGCGGACAAGCGTCTGGCCTTCAGGATGAGCTGATCTTCCGCTTCCAGTTCCCCGAGCGGCCCGGAGCCCTTCTGAAGTTCCTCAATAGGCTATCCGGCAACTGGAACATCTCGCTCTTCCACTACCGCAACCATGGCGCCGATTATGGCAGGGTGCTGGCCGGTATTCAGGTTCCAGTCGCAGAGCGGGCGCAGCTCAAGCGCAGTCTGGATGAGCTTGGATACCCGTACTGGGACGAGAGCGACAATCCAGCGTATCGCTCCTTCCTGAACCGTGGCACAGTGGGCGCAACCAACCGGACCTGAGGCGTAACTGCCTGCGCCCTCCTTCTCGGCTGCGGGATTGGACCGGAAAGCGCTGGCCGGAAAGTTCCGGCCATGAGCCAAGCCGTACAAAGTGGCGTCGCTCCGGCTGGAGCAGCTTTGTTCTTCGTAAGATTGCCGCCAACACGGTCGCCCATAGGATGCTCCAAACTGAATAGTTGATCCTCGGGATCCGGAAGGCCTCTTTCTCCGAAACTCTCGGTTGAGGTCAGCGTGCGGGCGTGGGAGCTGGCTTGACCTTCCGCGTTGGCTTGCCACGCTCGGACTGAGAGCTCAGGTGAAAGGGGAGGACGAGTTGCTTCCTGCCTCGGACAGGGGCTTCCATCAGCCCAGCCCACTTGAGCCATTGCTGGAAATGAAGGTTGGCGGCCTGTTGAGCCTTCCTCTGTGTATCCTCGATGCCCTGCAATCTCACTCCGGCTGAGGCTGGAACGTCATTGAGATACCAACGGAAGCGACCCTGGTCGCTTCCGTTGGAAACACGATATACCCGCGCAAAGACGTGAAGGTGCAGGCTGCCCACCACATCATCAGGGTTGTTGTCGTCAGGAATGGTTGGCTTCCACCGCAGCGCCATCTCTCACCTTTCTCAGCACTCGCACTGGTTACGCGATTAGAGCTAAGGAGGTGTTATTGTGGTCGTGAGAGGGGTAAAATGCTCATCTCCGACTGCGCAATGGCATCAGCACGCGATGCGACCTGCTATTGGTCGAAAGGCCAACCTGAGTTGAGTCAACGAAGAGGTAGCATGAACCGAGTACGGAGATTTCAGCGGCTGCAGAAGTGAACTTTCACACCGGCAGGATCGCCGAATTATCTCAACACGAGGTTACTTCTTGCTCATGCAGGCTGGCGTTTCTCGTGAACATCATATTCCTATCGCCAAGTCTGGTCCTTTTCCTTGCCATCGCTCGACAAGCTCACAGTGATTGCAGTGTGAGACAGTTGATCGAGACTGCGGGTCAGCTCGTGAATGATCCAGCGTCTGGCCCGGCGTGCTGAGGATCGTTTCATCACCATCCTCCAAAGCTCCAAGAACGTCAGCGGCGCGGCCGGCTCGACGTATCGATCGTGACGAGGTTTCCGGTAATCGGATCAAGAATGGTCATGGGCAGTGCTCTCCCGTCAGGCACAAGACCAATGCCGCGCCGGCCGTTTGGATCAAGTTCGATCGAGATTGTGGTTACGAGACAATTACTGCACTCGGACATTCACGTCTCCAAGCAGACCGAGGCGGTTCATCCGCGCCCCGGCTGCTTTGGAGGAGAACGCTGATCTGTGAGCCGGATCTGCATGACCATGCTCGCTGCAAAATGGTTAATAGACCGCAAACAGGAGATTGCCCAGTCGCGACGGGCGCTCTTCGTCGGCTCGTTAACCTCCTGGTAACCACTTCGAGCGCGGAATGGACCTGCTTACGAGGGGCATGGCCGTCACTGCTTCAGTTCTCTTCGGCCTCGTCCCGTGTTGCTGTCTCTCGGTCTCGCTTGTGCCTGCGTGGGTGCCGTGCCTCCTCACGGTCTCTCTGGAGAAATGCCAGCGATGAAGAAGCCACGACCAAAGCAAACCAAAGCAAAGACGAAGGGCAAACAGGGCAAGGTTCTCGTTGTGACCTCCGGCAAGGGCGGAGTCGGCAAGACGACCTCAACCGCCGCTCTGGGTGCGGCACTCGCTCAGAACGGGCAGAAGGTGGTGGTCGTCGACTTTGATGTCGGCTTGCGCAACCTCGACCTCGTGATGGGTGCCGAGCGGCGGGTGGTTTTTGACCTGATCAATGTCATCAAAGGCGAGGCAAAGCTCGCGCAGGCTCTCATCCGGGACAAACGCCGGGACACGCTCGCTCTCCTGCCGGCCTCGCAGAGTCGCGACAAGGACAGTTTGACCGAAGAGGGAGTCGCACGAATCGTTGCCGATCTACGCACGCAGTTCGACTGGGTCATTTGCGATAGCCCGGCTGGCATCGAGAAAGGAGCCACTCTGGCGATGCGGCACGCCGATGTCGCTGTCGTGGTGGTGAACCCCGAGGTGTCCTCAATCCGCGACGCTGATCGGATCATCGGCATGCTCGGCGCCAAGACAGCCAAAGCCGAGAATGGGCAGTGCGTCGACAAGCATCTGCTTCTCACACGCTATGATCCCGTTCGTGCCAGGCGCGGCGAGATCATGAAGGTCGAGGATGTGCAGGAGATCCTGTCCATTCCGCTGCTGGGCATCATCCCAGAGAGTGGAGACGTGCTGCTGAGCTCAAATGTCGGAGCGCCTGTCACTCTGGGCAGTCCTGGCAGTGCTCCGGCTCAAGCCTACCTTGACGCGGCGCGGCGACTGATGGGCGAGAGTACCGGAATTGCTATCGCTAGCGACAAGCCTCGCCTATTGCACAGACTGTTCCCCCGACGAGCCGCATAGACTTGTGGGATTCTCTCACGAGAGCGGGATCTGATGCTGTTTGGGAGAGGTAACCACGCAGAATATATTCTGAAATCTGTAGGCTCACGAAGGTTACAGATGAAAGCCACGTGCTGCCTTACGGTTGACGTCATACGAGCGCGATCTTAAGGCACCATCTTTCCTCGTTAATAGCCAGCATGTGAGATGAAGCGGAACACCAGGCCCTTTTCTGTCGAGATCAAGAAATCCCGCATTCCAAGTCACCCTCATCACCTCCCGCCAAAGCCCCTATTCGAGCCGGCACCGGTTGAGCCCGCCAAAGTCTTCCAGAGGGAAGAGCCTGAGGCAGCTGCCAAGCCATCTCCTGTTCCACGCATGCTGCTGAGCATTATCGAGCCCATATGGGGTAGCTCGGATCCTGCTGAACCAGCCCGCCGCAAGCACTCTGCGCCAGGGGGCAATCGGGAACAAGTGGAGCTTGATCTGGCAATGAGCGCCTCCGAAGACGCGAAGAAAGCACACTCAGTTGTGCCGGGCGGCACCGAAGTCATGCCGCAGGCTGACATTGCTACGGAAGAGAATGCGATGTCCGGTCATGATGTTCAGGCTATGCAGGGCGAGAGTGCGAAAGCCAGTCCGCGGAGGCCGACGAGGAAAACTTCTGAAGTAGTTGAACAGATCGAAGCATCCCAGCCAATGGGTGACCTTGAGGAAACTCCAGACGCCGAGTTCACTTGGCCATCGGCGGTGACATCACCGCAAGCGGTCGACCGTAGGCTTATCAAACGTCAAGCAGCCGCTATTCAACTGCCGCGACATGAGCGGTGGAAGCGGCGTCTCCACCCTGCATCCTGGTGAGGTTAGCACCAAGCCGAGGCCGAACTGATTGGGCAGGGAGATCCCTGTCGGCATGAAAAGCCCTGCCATGTTCTCAGCGCAGTCCCTTCATGAGGCATGCTGCATTGCAGAAGGGCGCGATGCCGCCGATATCAGCAATGGCTGATTTCAAAGCGGCACCGCTTTTTTCCTCCCGGCGCTGTCGTATCGGCCGTCAGCTATGGTGGAACCTGGGTGATGACGGTGTGAGAAAGGCGGCGTATCGAGGCGGGTGTCGAGCCTGCCAGAACCTCTCCAGGAGAGCGATACGCCATGAACGAGACTACCAACATTGTCCGCCTTCGTCAGCCCGATATCATTGACGATCCCCTGACGGATATTCTCCGAGCCGGCGCCCGCAAGCTGCTGGCCCAGGCCATCGAGAGCGAGGCCGAGGCTTATCTGGCCAGCATGCGCGATCTAAAGCTGCCGGATGGCCGCGAGCGCCTGGTCCGGCACGGGCACGGTCCCGAGCGCACGCTCCAGACCGGCATCGGTCCCGTCGAAGTCAGCCGGGTCAAGATCCGCGACCGCGGCGCTGCGGGCGCGGATCGCATCCGCTTCACCTCGGCGATCCTGCCGAAATGGGCGCGGCGCACCAAAAGCCTGGATGCGCTGCTGCCGATCCTGTACCTGCGCGGGCTCTCCACCGGCGACTTCCAGGAGGCGCTCTCCGCCCTGCTCGGCCAGGATGCGCCCAACCTCTCGCCCTCGGTGGTCACCCGACTCACGGGCGAATGGCAGAGCGAGTACGAGCGTTGGCAGGCCCGCGATCTCTCGGCCCGGCGCTACGTCTATGTTTGGGCCGACGGCGTCTACCTGCAGGCCCGGATGGCGGACCAGGCTGAATGCATCCTGGTGCTGATCGGCGCCACCCCGGAGGGCAAGAAGGAGCTGATCGGCATCCAGGCCGGCGTGCGCGAGAGTGCCCAGAGCTGGCGCGAGCTGCTGGTCGAGATCAAGCGGCGGGGTCTGTCGATTGCGCCTCACATTGCTGTGGGAGACCGAGCGCTTGGGTTCTGGAAGGCGCTCGACGAGCTCTTTCCCGGCACGCATCATCAACGCTGCTGGCTGCACAAGACCGCTAACGTGCTCAACAAGGTGCCCAAGTCCGTGCAGCCAGGCATGAAGGGGGCCCTGCGGGAGATCTATCTCGCCCCGACCCGCGCTCAGGCCGAGGTCGCCCTCGATCTGTTCGAGGACGCCTATGGCGCACGCTATCCGAAGGCGGTGGAGTGCCTGCGCAAGGACCAGCGGGCGCTGCTGGCCTTCTTCGACTGGCCGGCTGAGCACTGGATCCATCTGCGCACGACGAACCCGATTGAGAGCGTGTTTGCGACCGTGCGGCACCGCACCGTGCGCACCAAGGGCGCGCTGTCTCCAACGACTGCTCGCCTGATGGTGTTCAAGCTCATCATGGCGGCTGCGAAAACCTGGCGCCGGCTGATGGGTGAAAACCAGTTGCCGAAGGTGATCGCTGGTGTCAGATTCCAGGACGGCAGCGAGGTCATCCTGCTGCCGACAAACAGCGCCGCCTGATCGGCCCCGTCACCTAAATTCCGTCATAGCTGATCGGCCGTTCCCTCTGGAAGGTTTTGACTGATTTGTCGGACCTAAACTTCGCCGGGCTTTGGCCCGGCTTTTCCTTGTCTGCCAATGCAGGCCGTTGACGTGTCTTAGCGAAAAGCTGGCCGTAGCGCATCTCGACTTTGGTCATGGACCGAGCGAGTGGACGAACCAGCTTGGCACAGTCGCTTTTCCCACGACAACAAGCCACAACTATAAGCTGTAGTCGGGCGTGCCCGGCTCGCGAAATCCCGCTTCTATACCAATCCTCCGTTGAATTGGCGCTCAGCCACAGAGCTGTCGCCAGCGATATTCCAGGTGCCAAGGTCGCTGCAGAGCGACTTGCAACGGACATCGTTGCAAGTCTGTTACATAAGGACCTGCCGATTTTCCGTCGTAATCTGGGGGAACACGATGAACCAGAACTCGAGCGTCCATCATTCTTCGTGCGCGAAACTACTGCCTCATTCGACGAACGCAAGAGCCACGCTGCCGGCCGCGCTGGCAGGCACGATAATGCGATCCGGCATTGCATGAGCACCAGCAATTTGCCCGGATCTGAGACTTTCGAGGACCAAATCAAGGGAGCGTGTTCGAAGGGTCAACGCGACCATGCGATCACCCTGACTTGTGGTGGTCACTGCCGCGCCGGCAAAGCGCCTGTCGACCTCAGCAGGGCTGAGAAAATGAACCGTAGCCTTGCCCGCCTGCAGGGCGTGACCACCGGAGACCTCGGTCACCGCTTCAGACCCAAAGATCGCCCGATAGAGGTCGGCTGTCTTCGATGGATCATTGGCCACGATTGTGAACTCGATGATATCGATGACGCCATTGGGATGCTGGCGCCATTCGTCACGCCAGACGAGTTCCGGTGTGAAATGATGGCAGAAGAAAACACGGCCGTTCGGGATCAGCTGTGACCCAAGCCTCACAACCCGAAACGCTGCATCCCGGGCGCCACCCGGAAGGGCGACGGGACGCGAGAACTCGGCCGGATTCTCGACGGGCACGCCTATGTCGGCAAGCGTGGAATGAAGTGCCAAAGACTCTGTTGTCTTGAACACCAGCCCTGTCAGGCCCGACGGATGCTTCCACAGATCCGCTCGCTCAGTCTGCCGCCCCGGTTCATACCCGAGCAGTTCGAGGTAGTTCTCGCCGAACACTGCGAGATGATTGCTCGATCCTAATGAGTGATGCCCCCGCTCGGTGAGCTGAAACCCCAGACGTCGGTACAAATCAGCCGCCGAATCGAGCTGATCGAGCACGTTGATAACCACATGGTCGAGCGTCGGTATGATCTGCCTCATTGTTATGCCCTTCAGTGCTCAGCCATTGGCTGTCTGAACTTTCTCCAACTTGCTCCGACGGCATCCGCCACCACGATCGTGGCACCTAGTGAGGCTGGGAGAGGCGCCACCTGCTGCTCCAAACAGGCCTTGCCAAAAGATCGAGCACGTTTGCATAGCAGTTCAATGCGCTCTGGTGAGAGGCCGAGGCTGACGTGTACGAGACATCGATCTTACACAACTGCTGAATTCATCGTCGGATAAATCCTTAGAACCTACTGTCTTATGAGTGCATTCAAGAGAGTCAGTTGTGCTCATTGCAAGCTGATGCAAGCGACGTCGTATGACCTGAGATCAACGATCGAGGCTTCGTTTCACATTCTGCTACTCGAAGATCATTGTGCATGCATCGACCGGTTCTGCCGGGGCACCAGACGATTGGGCCGGAACGGCGCGAGTGCCGCATCCGGGCGCTCTTCGAGCAACTCTGCTGCAACCATGGAACCTATCACCGGCGCGAGAGTGACTCCACTGTGCATGACTGAAATGTAGTATCCGTCGATTTCCGAAATAGGCCCGACTGCTGGCAGTCCGTCCGCCGGAATGGCTCGTATCCCAAGTTTGACGTCACTGGCCTTCATGGAAGTCAGCGCCGGAATAACGTGGCTCGCCTCTTGAATGAGAGCATTGGCCTCCGGCATTGCTGGACCAACGATGGAGGTGGGGCCAAGCGCGTGGGTTGCATCATTCTTGCAGATTAGAAGCCTACCTGACGTGTCGGGCCTGATGTGGCAACGCGGTGTGAACAGCACTCGGTCTAGGTGTATACCCGGGGCCTGCACATACACGAGCAAGCCATAGCTGGGATTCATCGGAACACGAAGTTCTTCCGGAAGCACAGGATCGTCAGCCCACCGGCCCATACAATTGACAACGATGTCAGCCCGACAGGAAGAGCCTGTCTCTGTCCTGACGCCCACAACCTTCTGGCCGGCCCACTCGACACCAGACACTCTTGTGTTGGTTACCACCGTCGTACCAAGCGCCGAGGCTGCCGCCAGCAAGCCACGCACATACGAAGCTGTGTCGACCCATCCCTCTTCAGGGAAAAACGCTACGGGAGCCTCGCCTATTGTGCCGGCGTCGATAAATGGTGCGAGGCTGACTGCCTGATCGGCTGAGATCCAGCGTGCTTTGTAGCCCCAGCCCTGAAGACGCTCGACATTGGTGACATGCGCCTCCTGGTCGCCCGCCTCGCGCCACTCCAGGCAGCCGGATTCATGGTACCAATCTCCGTCGAGTTCTTCGGCCAAGCGCCTATGGGCGCCCATCCCGGCGACGTTAAGGTCATGATACGCGCGTGGACTCTTATCGTGAGCATTGACCCAAGCGAAGCTGGTTGAGGATGTCCCACCGCCAATATCCCCAGCCTCGATCGCGGTGACTTTTGCTCCACCTTGTGCAAGCCGGAACGCGATCGAGGCCCCAACCACTCCTGCACCGATGACGATGAATGACTGTCGGGACACAGGCCCTCCCTTCCTAATCAGTTGATGCCAACGTGGCGGTGACAGCTATTACTCATGGGTGTCAGGACTTACCGAAAGGACCGGCGCGTCTGAAGATCGGTACTGTTCAGCCTCGTTTCCCACTGTGCCCGCAGAACTGTCTGGAGGATCCAGCGCAGATGAGCATGTACCCATTGATGCATCGCGTGGTCCTCCTTCCTGGCGTATCCAGAAGATCCCTCTTAGAATCTTGCGTACCGAC
Source organism: Microvirga sp. HBU67558 (assembly GCF_018069605.1). Lineage (NCBI taxonomy): Bacteria > Pseudomonadati > Pseudomonadota > Alphaproteobacteria > Hyphomicrobiales > Methylobacteriaceae > Microvirga > Microvirga sp. HBU67558. The sequence goes on from NZ_JAGPUP010000511.1 coordinate 9,719, forward strand.
GCGGTCTGAGGCCCGCATGGAACCAATTGACAAGCGAGACGGTATCGTAGACGGGAAGCCCAACGGCCTCGCTGATATCGGCCGAGAAGGGAGCCAGATTCGTGCATTCCAACACGAGTGCTCCGATCTCTGGATGATCTGACACAAAGCGTTTGGCGACCTCCAGAACTTCAGACCTAAGTTTCTCATAGGGCACGCTGGTGTCACCGTGCTTGATCCACCGGACAAAATCCGAGCTTTGGGGCATACCCGCGACGGGCGTGTCGTGCGGAATGCCAACAGCATCGAAGTATCGTCCGTTCAAAACTTCGCCGTTGTATGTCATTACGCCCACACGCTTGCCCGTCGGGATCAACTGTTGAACCATCGGGACTTGGAGGAGGCTGCTGGTCGCCACTGGCACAGAGCAAAAGTCTGCGAGTTCGCGCTGGTAGATCGAAAGGAACCCACATGTCGTGGTGATCCCGTCGACTCCGGCATCGATCAGCTCCTGCGCGGCTCTTTTGAACGGCTCAAGCAAGCTCACATTGTGAAGGTCCGTCATGCCGGTAGGGACAGCGTCCTGCACAATCTTGTACTGGACCGGGAAATCCCATGTTTCGGCGTTGCCGATGTCGCCAAGGTAGCGTTGGAAACTGGTGTTGACCATCAGGATGCCAATGGTGACGCCATAGTATGTCTTTTTACGCATGTGCTATCCAATTACAAACATGATGCCGTCCCATGACGTGGAATACGTTAAGCGGGCTCCAGCTCCACCACGAACGGCTCAAGGTAGTCATCCAAGTCAACCTCAAGGACCGAGTTGAAGATGTTCGTGGCGACCATCGTCCCGGCAAAGCCAACCAGCGTGACGACTCCAGTTTCGTCAAAGTGCCGTCTGAGTTCCTGCCAGATATCGTCGGAGAGCTTCCCACGCCGTTCCCCGATCGCTTGTCCAACCTTGAGGAGGATGGACTCGATCTCGGTCGGGTTGAAGTCCCGGGGCTCAATCCCGGCCTCTTTCAGCAGTCGGCGGAAGAAGGTGGCGCACAGGACGCAGTCGGAACCGGTCGAAATCGCATACGCGAAGACGTTGAAGGCCCGAACTCCGACAAGATCTTTCGCGGCTTTCTGCAGTTCGTAGAAGCCTTTGTACGTCCGATAAGCCGGAAGGGAATGCAGAATTGCCTTCTTCATATTTGTGACTTGGCCTACGCGGGCGACCTCGTCATCATATGCGGCATCCTGCTCGGAACTCCCGTGACCACGCTCGACAGCGCTAACCCTACTCATTGTAACCTCGTGTGTCTCAAGTGTCTCGATGTGTCTGATCAGTTCTGGAACTGATGAGGTGTCCTGCTACCATGCGGGAATCACGGTGCCGTTGAAACGTTGGATGATGTAGTTCTTGATCGGCTCAGACGCGAAAACAGCGATGAACCGCTTGACTTGAGGATCATCGACTTTGTCATTGCGTGCGCTCCAGACGATCGCCCACGGAGACGTCTTATCTTCGAGCATAATGGCGTTCTTAGGATCGAGGCCGGCCAAGACACCCTTGTTGAGGGTTACAAACGCGGCTCCGAGATCGCTTAACGACCGGGGCAGCATGATCTCGTCAAGCAGGATGAAATCAAGGTTCTTTGGATTCTCGGCAACGTCACGAACGCTGGCGCTGATCGAGGCAGGATCCTTGAGCTTGATCAAGCCTGCCTTCTGAAGGAGAGCCAAGGCGCGGGACTCGTTTGCCGGATCGTTCGGAATGCCGATCTTTGCGCCATTCGGGATTTCGGCAAGCGACTTGTACTTCGCCGAGTAGATGCCGCCGGGCGCGACGTAAGCAGGTTTGATCGCAGAGATCTTGTAGCCTCGTGACTCGTTCTGCCTCTGCATGTAGGGCACATGCTGGAAGTTGCTGACGTCGATATCGCCCGCCTGCGTGGCCTCGTTGATCTGAGTCGGTTCAGTGAATTCGGTCACTTCGACTTTGAAGCCTTCAGCATTGGCCTTCTTGGCAGCTTCCTTCAAAAAGTCAGCAAAAGGACCTGGAGATGCCCCAACGCGAAGGGCCGCATCGGACGCATAGCATAGACTGCTCAAACCAATCATAATTGCTGCGGTGGCGGTGCGAAGATTACTGAACTTCATCGGGCCATTCTCTTAGTGGTTGAACGTAAGCGTCAGGATCAATGGGTCACGATCGCTTAAACTCGGAAGCGAGATATTCGCGATCAAGCCTTGCAGCTGGCTACCCCTAAACCTTGCTTGGAAACGTGGTTATGACACTTGGGCGCGAGATACCGGGCGCGCTTGCGGCCGGTATCCCTTCACCTTACTTAACGAAGCCGGCCTCCCGGAACGCTTTTTCGGCGCCAGGGTGCAGTGGGACGGGCTGAACCCTCGCAGCCAAGGCTGGATCGTAGCGACCCATTGCTTGGTAGATATTCGCCAGTCGCGAGCGGTTGGAAATGATGGCCTTGGTCATCCCATACACGAGATCCTCGGGCAGATCGGAGGACACCAGGTAGATATTGCCCATTGAGCTGACTGAGACGTCGGCGCTCTGAAGCTCCGGGAAGGTGCCTGCTTTGATCACGCCACGACTGTAGCCGTACTTCTCCGAGAGGTTCTTCTGCAACTCCTCCGGAAATGAAGCAAACTTCACCTTGCGGCGTCCATCCACGATCTGGCTAGCAAGCCCGGACGGAATTTCACCGGCAGTCCAGAGCACGTTGAACTGATTGTCATTGAAGCCTTGGATGAGTTCGCCATAGGACGAAATCACTACTTTGCCACCGCCGTCACGGATCTTGGCAAAGGAGTTCCCGTAGAATTCGAGGGCACGCTGAAGCGTCAGGTGCTCGGAGGTCGCCGGCGCCGTGACGCCGATCGTGAGTTTCGGGTCGCTCAAAATCTCCGCAAGCGAACGCTTCTCTTCCACCGGTACATAGACCATGTAGTAGACGTCGACGCCGGTTGAGCCGAGGGTCCGCAGCTTGTCGTGCTTCTGCTTATAGGGTTCCTCACCCTTGAAGGCTGCAGCACTCAGGAAATCGATTCCCATACCAATCTGGCTGAGACCAGCCTGGATGCGGGTCGGATTGTCTTTACCGCCACCCGGAACAACGCGGATGCTGGTATCGGGTATCGCTTCCATCACGAGAGTCGAGACCCCCGTCGTCTGGGTGAACCAAGCACCGCCAGGCGAGCCGGAGGCCCATTCCAGGTTTTTCGTTTGAGCTGCGGCCGGAAGCGGTGCGGCGAGGATCGCGCCAAGCAGCGCAAGCTGTGACAGTCTTGAGAATAGACGGTGCGGCATAGGATTAGCTCCCTTCGTGCGGGTTAGAGGGACGGGCATCAGGTTGAAGGCGGAGACGCGAGGCCTCTTCAGCTTCGAACTCGGCGAGGGTCGCCGCATCGGCGGGGTACAGTCCAACCAGCTGGGCTCCGGCAGCAACACGCCTTTGAACCCAGGCCTCAAACCGGTTCTGCTTCTCCCCTCCAGTGGCGATGTCCTCAGCAAGGTGGGGTGGTACGACAAGAACTCCGTCCTCGTCGGCAACGATCAGGTCTCCTGGCCAAATCGCTGCGTCGCCACACCCAATCGGCTCACCCCAACCGGCAAAACTCAAACCTCCAATGGAGGGCGGCGAGGCGGTGCCGCTCGCCCAAACAGGAAGTCCAACCTGCCGCAGGCCGGGGAGATCCCGCACCACACCGTCGCTGATAATGCCCTGAACACCTTGGATACGAAGGCGATCGGCAAAGATATCGCCCACCGTGCCTGCGCCCTGATGCCCACGCGCATCAATGACAATGATGCTGCCTGCGGGTGCGGCATCGATGGCAGCGGGAAGAGCGTCGCGCCAGCCATAGCTCGCGGGCACGGCCTTGTCGTCACGCTCCGGTACAAAACGCAAGGTGAAAGCTGGACCGCAGATTGCCTGATCCCCAACCAGCCGGCGTGGGCCAGCGAGAAAGCTCCGGCGCATCCCGTTCTTGATCAACTGGCTCGACAGCGTCGGGGTACCGACGGCCGCAAGGCGGGCCAAGAGCGCGGGCGACGGCAGGGTAGAGTGATCGCACGATTCGGACATGGCGGCTCACTCGAACGCAGGATCGACAGGAACGCGGTAGGCTGTGACGAGCCGGTTGGTCTCGTTTGCCATGCCGATGACCGCGACAAGTTCGGCGAACATCGCGTCACTCATACCAGCCTTTCGGGCTGCAGCACTGTGACTGGCGATGCAATAAGTGCAGTTGTTCGTGACGCTGACGGCTAAATAGATCATTTCTTTGACCAACGGATCGAGAGCGCCCGGCGCCATCACCTCCTTGATGCTTTCCCAGGTCCGCTTCAGGGTCTTGGGATCACGGGCGAGATACTTCCAGAAGTCATTCACGTCGGCCACGTCGCGTGTGCGCTTGATATCGTCGATCACGGCTTGGGCTTCGGATGACATGTGCTCATAGGAAATCGGCTGCGGTCTGCTCATCGCTCTCTCCCATCGCTGTCCTCACCGCATTGCTTGCAGAACTCCACCGAGTTCGTTTGCACTTCTCCTCTTAGGGGGAGTGCGCCTGTGTGCATGCATCGAGCGACATTCACTGCACCTCTCCTTCCGGATGGCTGGCCAGCGCCGGCTGAAGCGGGGGATTGCTCTCGCGCGCTGCCATCGAGCGGCTTATCAAGATCATGGCACCGACCAGCGCTACGCCGACGGCGCCGCGTTGCCAGACGGGAACGGCATACCAGAGCGAGCAGAAGCACCCAGCTGTTATGAACCCGAGGCGCAACCACGCCGGAAGAGGTCCCCAGGCGTAGCCGACGAGACCTGCGGAGATTAGAACGAGCCCGGTTGCAAGAGCGGCGGCCGTGGCTCCAATGTCAAAGAGTGAGCCGCTCAAGATAAGACCGGGCTCGTAAATGTATGCAAGACCCGTCACGAAGCCTCCCAGCGCGAAGCGGCACGCATAGAAGCCCGTCTTCATCGGAGGCGATCCTGCGATCGTCGCCGCAGCGTCCGCAACCGGAGCCACAGGCGGCGAGGCGTCCGCCAGAACGGCGAAGTAGAAGATGAAAAGGTGAATCGCGATCAGCGGCACCCCATGCTCGGCGATCAGCGGCGCGCCAATCGCAGCTGTGATGATATAGGCCGGCGTTGTTGGAATGCCGACGCCAAGGAAGAGGCAGGTACCAGCGATCAACAACGCCAGCAGCAACAATGATCCGCCGGCCGCTGCCTTGATCATCCCGGTGAAGGCGAGCAGAAGCCCAGTATTGGTCAGTGCTGCGGTGATGATGCCTGCCGATGTGACCGCGACCGCAATCATCGAGATAAGGTACCCGCCATCCCGCAGTGCCACGAACACGACGCGCGGTCCCATGCGGGTGTGCCGCCTCAGCGCAGCGACGGCGACGGTTGCAATCGTCGCCCAGAAGGCCGCCAGATACGGCGAGAAGCGCATCATCATCAAGGTCACGAGGAGCGCCAGTGGCAGAACCAGGTGGGCGTCGCGCCCGAGATCGCGCAGGCTCGGCAAATCGCGCCTCGGAATGGCGCCGATACCAAGTTTCTTTGACTCGTAGTGGACCGCTGTGAGGATGTTCACGTAATACAGAATCGCCCCCATGGCGGCCGCAATGATGATTGCGGAGTAGGGGACCGCAATCATCTCGGACATGATGAAGGCTGCGGCACCCATCACGGGCGGCATCAGCGGCCCGCCGACACTGGAGGCCGCCTCAATGCCCGCAGCAAAGACCGGTCGGAAACCGAGGCGTTTCATGAGCGGGATCGACATGGATCCGGTCACGACGACATTGGCGACCGAAGAACCGCTCATCGTCCCGAAGAGGGCAGAAGAGATCACGGCCACTTTCGCTGGGCCACCCGTGAAGCGTCCGCCTGTCACGGCGCCAAAATTGCCGAAGAGGCGGCTCATGCCACTGGCCTGCATCAAAGACCCGAAGATTAGGAACGACGCAACGATGGTCGCGCTCATGACCGTCAAGGAGCCGTAAAGACCGCTGCCGACCGACAGGAAGTTGATCTCTGTAATATGAGCAAAGCTCAATGGTCGGGAATACCAAGCGCCTGGCAGAAGGTGGCAGACTGCCATGTAGCCGATCACAAGCAGCACGAGCCCAGCTAGCGTGTAGGAGATCGAACGCCGCGTCGCTTCGACAACGGTGAGCACCATCGCTGTGCCGAGAACATACTGAATGGGCGTCAGCGGATCGATAAAGCTCGTACGCTCATAAATCTCAGCCTGATTGAAATAGATATAGACGTTTGGGACGAAAGCACCAACGGCGAGCAGGCCATCGAGAACAGTGGGCCTACCCTTGGGAGAGGCTGGGCTCGCCGGAAAGATAAAAAAGACCGGCGGTACGAAGAGCGCCAAGTGCAGTGCGGCTAATTCCAAGGGCTCCGGATAGCCGTACCCGGCGAAGTAGAGGTGTAGCAGCACCGCCCCTACGGACCATAGGCCAAGGATCGCTCCAGGCACTCCCTCGATTTGCCGCATCATCGGTCCCTCATGGTGCAAACGGATCGAAGATCAGAACTCTTCGTCTCCGAAACCGGTACGTTGACTTGACCTTCGAACATTCCCCGCAGCAATTGTCGATTGCATACAATGATCAGAACAGCTTATACTCACCCGGTCAATTCCAAAGAACGGGCACTATGGAGAATAAAATTCTAAATGGCGAACGTTTTGTACGATAAGCCGAACACAATGATGCAATCAAGCCTGTTTCTGGTGATTTTTTGCTGCATGAAGGACAGCCTTGGGCCAAATGCTCGCGCACGATTGGGCACAACGATGTCAAGCACGAGAAGGGGGGCTGCAAATGACCGGGAATGAGGACCCATCGCCGATAGCCCGTGCTGGGTCATTCGACGTAGGGTCAGTGCCGGTTGCGGCCCAGCCGCTGCCGCAGCAAATTGCTGCGCACCTGCGTGACTTGATCATTCATGACATTTTGAAACCGGGTGAGCGCATCCGCGAGGTGCCGCTTGCAGAAGAACTCAATGTCTCCCGGACCCCGCTTCGTGACGCCCTGAAGATCCTCGCGGTCGAGCGGTTGGTCGACCTTGCTCCTAACCGCGGTGCTGTTGTCACCGATCTGAGTATTGAGGAAATGCGCGATCTGCTGCGGGTCTATTCCTCGCTGGAGGCGTTGGGCGCTCAGATGGCCTGCGAGCGGGCCCAACCAGCCGATATCACGGCAATCCACGGCTGGCAGAACGAAATGCTGGCCGCTTACGAGCGGAACGACCGTCTCCGCTACTTCCGGGCCAACCAAGCCTTCCATCTCAGCATCATCAAGGCCTCGCGTAATGCTTCGCTCATCGAGGTGCATGCGCAGCTCAATCTGCGGCTCTACCGCGTCCGCTATCTTGCCATTATGCAGCAACAGGACTGGACCTTCGTCAGCAGCCAGCATGAAGCCATTCTAGCCGCCCTCGATCGACGCGATGGACCGTTGCTCTCGCGTCTCCTCGTCGAGCATCTCTCCGGTGCCAGGCGAGCGATCGCAGCACTGGAGGCTGCGGGCCTATCCCAGGATCAGGAGACACCGGCCCGCTCGCTCGCCTGACCGGAGGGCAGGGCAGGCGGCAGTCTCCAATAAGGACGGACGATGCTACCATCACCAGACAAACCGACGCTGGCGACGCACTGGGGCACCTACCGGGTTCAGCTTGAGGAAGGCGTACCGGTGTTGCTTGCCCCGTATGAGGGTGATCCGGATCCCTCGCTGATTGCTAACGCAATGATTGCTGCCAGGACCAGCCCCGCGCGTGTTTTGCGGCCAGCGGTGCGACGCTCGTTCCTGAAGAACGGTGCCGCAACCGGCGGCGAAGGACGGGGCGCCGAGCCCTTCGTCGAGGTGAGCTGGGACGATGCTTTGGGGCTCGTCGCGCGCGAACTCGATCGGGTCCGGCAGGATCATGGCAACCAGGCGATTTATGGCGGCTCCTATGGCTGGGCGAGCGCCGGCAGGTTCCATCACGCGCAAAGCCAGATCCACCGCTTCCTGAACACGATCGGCGGCTACACGCGCTCGGTGCAGAATTACAGTTTTGCCGCGGCCGATACGATCCTGCCCCATGTGATCGGAGACCGGCGCGGGCTGGCAGCCGGACACACGCCGTGGCGTCTGCTCGCGGGCCATTCCGACCTGATCGTCATGTTCGGCGGCGCCTCTCACAAGAACGCACAGGTCAGCTCTGGCGGGCTCAGCCGCCATACCCTGCGTGAGGGGCTTCGTGCCTGCCGCGATGCCGGGCCCCAGCTGATCTCGATTAGTCCGATCCGCAATGACACTCATGTCGAGCTGGGGGCTGAGTGGTGGGCGCCGCGCCCGAACTCGGACGTCGCCCTGATGCTCGGGCTTTGTCACACCCTGCTGAGTGAGAGCCTCCACGATCGAGCCTTCCTGGCGCGCTATACGACCGGATTTGCCCAGGTCGAGGCCTATCTGACGGGTGACGAGGACGGCGTTGCCAAAACGGCCGAGTGGGCGGCGAGCCTCTGCGAAATTCCGGCGAACGAAATCCGCACCCTCGCCCGCCGGATGGCGGCCGGACGCACCTTCATCATGATGTCATGGTCGCTGCAGCGGGCGGACCATGGCGAGCAACCCTATTGGATGGCCATCACCCTGGCTGCCATGCTGGGCCAGATCGGGCTCCCTGGGGGCGGGTTTGGGTTCGGGTATGGTTCGGTCAATGGAGTTGGGAACGCCGACCACGAGCTTCCATGGCCCTCGCTCCCGCAGGGCACGAACGCGGTGGATGACTTCATCCCCGTGGCCCGGATTGCCGACATGCTGCTGAGTCCAGGCGAGAGCTTTGACTTCAACGGCGCACGGCGCGTCTATCCTGATATCCGGCTGGTCTATTGGGCCGGCGGCAATCCGTTTCACCATCATCAGGACCTGAACCGGCTCGTTCTGGCCTGGAAGCGTCCCGAGACGATTATCGTCCACGAGCCTTGGTGGACGTCGACCGCACGTCATGCCGACATTGTTCTTCCGGTCACCACGCAGCTGGAACGGAATGATATCGTCTGCGCCAATCGCGACCGGATGCTTGCGGCCTCGCATCGACTGACGGAACCGGCCGGGGAGGCTCGCGATGACTTCGCGATCTTTTCCGCACTGGCCTCACGGCTTGGGGCTGAAGAGGCCTTTACGGAGGGGCGCATTGAGGAGAGTTGGCTCCGGCATCTTTATGGGTTGGCACGCCAACGCATTGCCGCTGCGGATATGGAGGTTCCCGATTTCGATGCCTTCTGGCGCGAAGGTGTCACCCTGTTGCCGGAACCCGTCGCGGTCAAGCCGCTCCTCGCCGACTTCCGCGCCGATCCGGCACAGTTCCCGCTTGCGACCCCGTCGGGATTGATCGAGCTGTACTCGGAGCGGATCGCAAGCTTCGGCTATGTGGATTGCCCAGGCCATGCTGCGTGGTTACAGCCACAGGAATGGCTCGGGGCGCCTGCCGCAGATCGCTTCCCGCTTCATCTGATCTCGAACCAGCCGGTCACCAAGCTGCACAGCCAGTATGACCATGGCAGTCATGCCCGAATTGCCAAGATCAATGGGCGCGAGCCGATCCGCATGAACCCACAGGATGCGGGACGTCGCGGGCTTTCAGAGGGCGACATCGTACGTGTCTTCAATGATCGTGGCGCTTGCCTGGCAGGCGTGTGCGTTTCGGACGAGGTGCGTCCAGGCGTCGTCCAGTTGTCCACAGGAGCGTGGTTTGATCCCCTGGAGCCGGGTACGCCTGGTTCGCTGGATAAACATGGCAATCCCAATGTTCTGACGCCCGACCGTGGCACATCCGCGCTCGCCCAAGGACCGAGTGCGCATTCCTGCCTTGTCGAGGTCCAGATTTACGATGGCTCTCTGCCACCCGTCACAAGCCATCAACCGCCACCGATCCTGCGCGGGTCGTAGCTCATGTAATGGACCGAATTTGACCTCGACTCAAATTCCGGATCCCGCCAAAACGTTCGTTTTTCAGAACATCAGTTGGAACTCTGCCTTGGGGCCGAAATCGTAGCTACCACAATAGGATGCGTCTGCAGAAACTGCCAAGGTTCCGTTATATTGACAGTTTGTTCTTTATAAAGTACCTTACGTTCTGTTTGATGAACTCTGGGCAAGGATTATGGCCGCGACGGCAGAAATCATTGATCTCAACGAAGTGAGGCGCCAACGCCACGGGGTGACGCAGCTCCTAGCGCCGATGCCCGCCGTTGTGCCTGGGACCTGGGTTGCGGTATGGTTCTTCGTGCCCGTCTGGGTCGGGAATGCTTGGCCCATGCACCGGTAAGACGAGGGGCGCCGTGAGAGATATGCCTAAGGATCATCTCGCCGGTATCCCACATGAAGCTGAAGGCGATCTTGAGACTGAGGCTCACGAACTTGCCGAGATCGTCAGCCGCGCCATGTTGAGCCAGATTGAGCTGGGGCGGAGCGTTCCGACGATTTCGCTGTTGTGGAAGGTGGCGCGGGCGCTCAACGTCCCGTTTTCGGCGCTGACAAGCCCGAGTACTGGCAGCGGCACGGTTGTCATGCGTTCGAAGAGTGCGAAAATCCTGACGTCAGCGGATGGGAGCTTCACCTCAAGGGCGTTGTTTCCGTTCGAAGCGGAGCGGCGGGTCGAGTTCTATAAGCTCACCCTCGCCGCGCAGTCACAGGAGGACGCCGTTGCGCATGCGGCGGGCACCATCGAGAACCTGACCGTCGTGGTCGGCGATGTAGAGATCGAGGTCAACGGCTCCGTTTACAGTCTTCACGCGGACGATTCGATCATTTTCCAGGCCGACGTTCCGCACATCTACCGGAACCCCGGCCACGTGATGGCGATCATGTACCTGGTGATGTCCTACGTCGAGACGGTTTGATCGTTCGATCCTACGCCCCGAGTAGGCGCCGCCGCACCTTGCGGGCGGCAGCGCCTTTCAGAGAGGGCCTGTTCAGGCGCTCTTCTTCATCGGCTTGGTCTGCGCGCCCATGGCCGAGCCCATGCCAACGAGCATCATGCCGCCGCACATCATCATGCAGGGCATGCCCATTTCCATCATCCTCATCATGTTCTCGCAGCACATCTTGAACATGTCTGCGGACATGCCTTCCATCGGCATCATGGTGCAGGTCATGGAGCCGTCGGCGGCCATGTCGCAGGACATGCGGCACATCATGCCCGGCATCATCCCACCCATCTGCATCGGGGACATCATGCCACCCATCATCGGCATCATCCCGCCCATCGGCATCTGGGGCATCATGCCTGGCATCATTCCACCCATCATGGGCATTTGCATCTGAGGCGTCATGTTGGGCATCATGCCGCCCATCATCGGCATCATCCCCGGCATCATGTTGCCCATCATGGGCATTGCGGCTGAGCTGGTCATCTGTCTGTCTCTCGTCTGCTGGTCCGAAGTTCGCCAGCGTTTCCGCTGCGTCGAAGAAAAGGATGAGCCTGGCAGGGTTCCACAGCAACGCATCTCGCTGACAGGGCCGCTTCTTTCCTCCAATTTAATGGAGGTCGGGCCAACAGATCGAACAAACCGTCGTTTTATTGGATGCACCTCAGCTTTAGTGGACACCCCCGCGGACCACTCAACCAGCTTGCCAAACCCAAGTTTGTGCTGATCCTGCCAAAAGCAGGTGCCGGAATTAAGTCATGCCGCCGTGGGAGGCTACCGGCGCAGTGCCGGCTGGAGACGGGTGCGCACCCCGGATGCTGCGCTTTCCTCCCATAGGCGGAGAACGTTCAGCGTATTGGCCCCAGAACAGAGGAGTTCCTTCAGCTTGGCAAGTTTGTCCCAGTCTGTTTCGGGGTTGCCGGCCGAAGGGCTCCGCCGTAAGGAGACCGGCGGGCCAATGGAACTCTACCTCGTCTACTCAGCCGGCAATTTCATCCGCTGCGGGCCGGACGCCCCCTTCCTCCAGATCGGCGAGCGCAAGTACGGCAAGCCCATTCTGGATCGGGCCGTTCGCTACAACACGGACCTGTATGAGGCCTTGAAGATCAGCCTGACCTCGATGGACTCGACCATGCGCTCGAACATCGGAGTCGCCCTACCCATTAATCTGGCAATCGCCCGGCGCGATGCGTTCGCCTTCGAAGTGCTCCACCGGATCGAGCCGGGCGAGCCTTACTTCCATGACTTGATCGAGCGCTGGTCGGCTGCCTTACGCGCTGCTCACAAGAGCATTCCGCGTCCACCCTATGGACAGGAGCCGCCATGAGTGCTGGTTGCTGGTGACAGTCTGCTTCAGCGCTGCTTCCCGAAGCAGATTGTGCTCATCCGCTTGGCTTTGTGCCGAAACATCGATCAAGCCGGCCTGATCCGCCCTGATGTGTCGTCTTGCCGACAGACAAAGCATCTATATTCCTGCCACCATGCAGTCGGCCGGATAGTAGTCATGGAGGCCGGAGGTGAGCGACCAGCCCGAGAGCCATTTGATCATCAGCCGGAGCAGCGCAGGTTCGGCTGCATCTGTTGAGGATCATCCGCTGGTGCGATCGTTGCGTTCCATTCTGCGGGAGATCGATGATGAGTACGAGCGGGAGCGCGAGAACCTGCGCCGAACTCTGCCCAACAGCAATGTGAAGGATCGAACCCTAACGATGCTCAAGGCCAGGCACCTGCAGCGGCGGGAGAACTACGTCAGGGAACTGTCGGCGCTCCTGGACAGCCAAGCATGACAGCAACCCTCATCAAAGTGCCCGATCCGGAAGTCTGCTGGTTTTCCACCATGGAAGCCAATGTGTTGCGGCGGCTCGGCGACGGGGCCGGGGTCGACACGATCGCACGGGAACTTGGCCTGGCGGCACCTCTCGTTCAGGAATACGTCGGGTCGGTTCTACGAAAAGTGCGTGAGAGAGCTGACCAGCAGCGCTCCTGATCGACCGTCTCGTCGATCTCATTTCGCCCGGATGGCTTCCAAGCGAGGCAGAGTCGGCATTGGTCAACCGCAGGATGCTTCTCTTTGCCGCGGGCCTCGCGTGACTTACGCGCTCCAGGAATGCGGCCCCTGATGGGATGGGCCGTGCCGGTCAATTCGCATTGACGCGGTCACCGTACAGACCCGCTGGCTCTGCTCGTCTCGCACCTCGATGACGACATCACTGGTATCGCCCTTCGCCAGACGATTGGTGCCGATCTCAGCCGCTGAGCGGGCCGCCGCCTGCACGGCCGCCTCGAGGCTGTCGAACTCGGCTCCCTCGTCATCGTGCACGGGCGGCTTTCCACTCTGAACATCAAAATAGTAGCGGGCCATGGCACTCTTTCCTGTTCGCTGGCCCCGGTTTGGTTTTGATCTTCAACGGCTGTGCCGGTTGCGCGGCCAAGCGCCCTGGCCGAGGGTGCTGCCTCAAAATCCCTCAGCCAGGGCGTCAGCGGAGAGGAAGCCCTCCAACCACCCCGGCGCCATTGACCAACGGCACCAGAGCCTCTGTTAGGGCTGATACGCCACGCGCCGGTACACGCATCTTGCCGTAGCCATGGTAAACAATGTGTATGCGAAGACTGCCACGCCTTTCCCTTGGCCCATGACTTCACGCGCCATTGCATTGAACGTCGGCTGCGACAATTGTGCGCCGCACAAATGGCCTCTTCCCTCGTTGCCTTGTCAGATGCCGGGGAGAGGGTCATGGGTCACAAGAAAAGCATTCCTGCCGCGTGGGGCCAGCGTCGGACACGCTATGATCCGCCTGGTCTTGATGAGGCCATCGCGGCGGCACAGGGCCTGACACACCGGGTCGAGAGCCAGATTGCCATTGCGGCACAATTGATCGGCCTGCCGGAAGATGAAGTCCGAGGGCGCGTGCTGACGGTGCAGGCTCAGACCAGGCCGAGTCGACCGGGGGTTCCCCGAGGACGGCAGCCCAAGATCGTGGTTGTCAAACGGCGCGGTCTCCGCGCCACCTGAGCCTCCTCGTAACAGACCCGTCATGTCAGTTTGCTATCGCTCAAGACGTTCGAACGAGAGCGCACGCACCGGAAAAGAGCGTACAACAACAAACAGCCTGCAGGGGAAGCGCCAGAGGGCTCCAGACACATCAGAGGAGCCATGACATGGTCTTATACACGCTTTGCAAGCTGGCCGCCTTTGGTCGGCTGCCGCTGCCCCTGGTCATCGGCCGTCATCTGACTTGGATTCGCCATCAGCTTAAGCCCACAGATGAAGAGCGCGATGCGGCGCACCTCGCATCAGCCACAGACCTGCATGAACTGGAGTTCCGCATCCGGGGACTCGATCGTCCAGACCGGCACAGACGCGGACTGTTTCATCATTTCTGACGCGTTCACCAAATTACTCGACAACGAGCCCATCTTGTTACTGCGGGAGCTATGCCAGCGATCCGGTTTGGCGTGGAGAGTGCGATGCAATCTGCCTTCGTGGTTGGTCAGCTTGTCCGCGTCAGAGGAACTGGACGTCTGTGTGAAGTAGTGCGCGTTCTTCCTGTCACAGAGGATGGCATGCTCCTGTACGTGATCAGAAATGAGCAAGGGGCAAAACTGATTACACGACACCATGAACTCCGAAGAGCATAGGCCGGCATGCGTGGGCAATCGGCAGCCAGGACGCAGATCAGATACCAACTGACTACAGCTCACATCATGCACTGACAGATGAGATGATCATTCCCTGGTTTCCGAGTCGGGCGACGCCAAAGCGAAAATCATCTGCTCGTTCGGAATACCTTGTAGGACGAAACTGCCGAGAGGCTGAATTGTGTCAGCAGGAAAGTACGCTGCCATCTCTCGCGAACACACAGCAACCTGTTTCATGCTCTTGGCGACTGCTTCCAATCGGCTGATGAGGTTGACCGTGGGACCAACTACCGTGAAGTCCAGGCGATCGGCGCTTCCGATATTGCCGTAAGTGACAGGGCCAATGTGCAGACAGCCGACAAAGTGCAGATCACTCAGCTGAGCGGCCTTCCTCAGGGCTGCCTCCAAGGCACGGCGTGCGCGAGCACAGGCCTCCTCTCGTCCACCAGCTTCGACAGGAAAGATCGACAGCACGCCGTCGCCAATGAACTTCAGAACGTCCCCTCGCGCTGCGCGAACAGCCTCGACGATGACTTCGAGGTACTGATCGAGGCGCTCCAGGAGCTGGTCGGGCGCCAGTTGCTCCGCAAGCGCCGTGTACCCCCGCAGGTCCGTGAGCAGCACGGCCGCTTCGATCTCCACCTGATCGCCGCGGCGGATGGCACCGGCTGCGATGCGTCTGGCCGGACCATCGCCGAGGTAAGTCCGGAGCAGGCTCTCGGTTGAACGCCGCATGGCAGCTGGCTCTAACGCTGCGGCCAAGAACGGGCTGAGCTCCTGAATAAAAGCGACATCCTCCGGGCTGAAGCCACTGACGGCGTCTGTGGTGAATGCGGCCCCTTGCACCGAGCCGTCACCGTAGATGTAGGGAAGAGCAAGATAGTCGGTACTTCCAGCTGCGGCCAGTTCGAATAACACCGGATGATCCTTGGCCGGGTCCAAGTGCTGCAAGGAGCGCTGAAAGCGGGTACGGGTTTTGATCACGTGCTCGAAAGGGCTGCCGGCATAGGAACTCGTCGCCAGCATGCTGCGCGGAACGATGTACTCCTGGGCTTCAGCCCCGCGCACCCAGATGATTCCCCATGCTCCGATGAGAGGATTGGCCAGCCGCTGTCCGAGCCGCACCCGCCAGAGCGGGATGCCGGCCTGCACCAGCCGCTCGCAGGTCTGCGCTACGATCTCGACCGGCGTGAGGCTCACGCGAGCAGGGCCAGCCAGCCAGCTCGCAAGATCGAAGACACGGACATCTGGCTTCCGCCGGCTGGGCATGGTCGTCCCTTCAGAACCATCACGGAGATTACCTGCGGTGCGATTTTGCCATCACGAGGACGATCTCTCGTATCCCAGTATTACTCCTCAAAGCAGGAGCCACTGTCCAGGATTGTCCGAACCGCACTCACCGATGGCCTTGTACAGCCCTGCTTCGGATGATTTCTCAGTATCGCTCCCATGGCACCCTGATACACGCGGGATATCGTCGGTCGTCCAGCGCCGCCGTTCCGAGCCGCTCAAGATGTCGATTAGAGAGTTGGCTAGTTACAGTTATAACAGTAAACCTACCCCTGAGCCCCTGCTTAACTTGGCGGCTGGAAGAGAATTGCCACTTATTGGACTATAACCGTCCTAAGCCGATACTGCGGCCCAGAACTGTAGCCCTGCGCCCACGCTTGCGGAGGTTCCTGTGTTCTGCCGCCGTTTGCCACCCTGCTGGCGCGAGTGCTACCGGGACGGGGAAGGAACACCACGAAGGAGCAGCCGAATGAATGATCAGACGTCGGTGAGCCATGATGCAACCCTGACCCTTCATGCCGGAGCGGGGCCTCGGGAGATCGGATTGCCGGCATCGTCCCCTCCAGTGATGGCGACCAGCTTCTTCACCCATCCAGACGCGGTGGGTTTCTCAGCCAACGATCTGAATGAGGCCGCGCCTCATTTCTACGCGCGCTGGAGCAATCCGACCCTCGCGCTGCTGGAAACTCGCTTGGCTGCACTCGAAGGTGGCGAGGCGGCCCTCAGCTTTACCAGCGGCATGGCGGCAATCAGCGCCCTGTTTCTGGATCGCCTGAGCAGCGGTGATCACCTGGTTCTGTCCAATGTCTGTTACGCAGGTGTTGCAGAGCTTGCCCATGATATTCTGCCCAAGCACGGCATCGCCGTCACAGCCGTCGACGCGTCGAACCTTGAGGCTGTGGCTGCGGCAATGCGGTCAAACACCAAGCTCGTCCACGTTGAGACGCCAGCCAATCCGATCCTCCGCCTGTCCGATATAGCCGCCATCGCTAAGATCACCCATGCTGGCGGAGCCGAACTCTCGGTCGATGCAACCATCTCCACCCCACTCGGCACCAAGCCGCTGGCGCTTGGCGCCGACTATGTGGTGCACTCGCTGACCAAGTATATTGGCGGGCATGGCGACGCCCTCGGAGGCGCCGTGATCGGCCGACAGGAGCAAATCGCCGCCTTACGCAAGGGTAGCCTCATCCATCTGGGCGGCTCGCTCTCGCCCTTTGCCGCCTGGTTGATCCTACGCGGGCTAGAAACCCTGGCGCCCCGCATGATGATGCACGAAGTGAACGCCCGCCGAATCGAGGCTTTCCTGGCCGATCACCCCAAGGTGCGGTCGGTGTTTTGGCCGGGCTCTCCCCGCCATCCGCAGCATGAATTGGCTCAGCGCCAGATGCGGAACTTCTCCGGCCTGCTGGCTTTTTCGGCCAAGGAAGAAGGTGGAGCATTGGCCCGCCAGCTCGCCGAGCAGCTGCGGGTGGTCTCGTATGCGGTTTCACTGGGCAAGACCAAGAGCCTGCTGTTCTACATTCCTACAGACGACATTCTACGGTCATCGTTCCACTTGGAGGGGGCGGAGGCCCGCTCCTACCGCGATTGGGCAGGCGACGGGGTGTTCCGCTTCTCGGTCGGGCTGGAGGATCCGGACGACATTATCGCCGATCTGGAGCAGGCGCTCGGATGAGCAAGGCCGCCAAACCTCCTTCCGTTAGCTTAAGTAGGATCCCTAACTTTTCTTCCGGCATCTCTTCGGCTAGCTCGGGGTATGAAAGCTGATAACTCTGTCCTCGCTCCAGCTCCCAAGGTCAGCCATCGCGCTAATCGCCTTTTGGCGGCCCTGGAGCCGGACGACTTCGCGGCACTGGAGCCGCACCTGGACGGGGTTTCCCTGCAGCAGGACCAAGTGCTGTACGAGGCGGGGGATCCTCTGAGGCATGCCATCTTTCCTCATGACACGGTGGTGTCGCTGGTGGCCGTGCTGAAGGACGGCCGCTCGGCCGAGATGGCGGTCTATGGTCGAGAAGGGGCCCTAGGCCTCGTCAGTGCGATGACAGCCAGCCACTCCTTCGGGCGCTACATCGTGCTGAATTCCGGCACTGCCTCCCGAATCGAGCTGGAGCGCCTGCACGCGGTGATCGGCCAGCGCCCGAAGGTGCGCCAACTGGTGCTGCGGTTCGCCGAGGCGATGATGGCCCGGGTTCTGCAGAACGTCGCCTGCAATGCCGTCCACAGTGTCGAAGCCCGCGCCTGCCGCTGGATCCTGAGCATGCACGACCGGCTCGATCGGAACACCGTGCCGCTGACGCATGAGTTCCTGGCCGACATGCTGGGCGTGCAGCGCTCCACCGTCAGCAGCATCACCCGATCACTCCAGGAGGCAGGTCTCATCAAACAAGGCCGTGGTGTCATCACGGTGACCGACCGCGCCAGTCTGGAGCAGACCTCTTGTGAGTGCTACGGCACTGTTCGCAGCAGCTTTGAGCGGCTGCTCCCTCACACCTATGGGAATACCTCGACCACCAATCGACGTCAGCAGCCGCAATGTTCCTGATCCTCGTTCCACGCGCCGGCTGAGCGCACCGGCCTCGCAGGCGAAATCGGTCGCCCTACCTATGATCCTTGGATACAAGCAGGGAGGGTAGAATGTCCGATCACGTCTACAAGGTCGTTGAACTGGTGGGCTCGTCGACGAGCAGCATCGAGGATGCAATCCAAACGGCAATCAAGCGTGCCGACCAGACCTTACGCAACCTGAGGTGGTTTGAGGTGGTGCAAACCCGGGGACATGTGGAGAACGGCGAGGTTCACCATTACCAAGTCGTGCTCAAGGCGGGTTTCACGCTGGAAGGTGAACATCCATAACAGGATACGGCCTCGTGCGACGGGGCGCGATCAGGCGAAACGAAAGCCTGCCCTCAGCGGGTCAAGACGCGCGGCGCTCTACGCTCCACCACAACAGGTTGTCGGCCTGGCGCAACCCGAGCCTGAGTCAGTGGCCGGCTGGAGAGGCGTGGCCTGGCGGCGGCTGCCTTGAGAATCGCGGCTCTGACCTCTGCCTCCGACAAGCCCATCAGCCTTGCGGCAATCTCTGCCTGACCATCAACCCCGTCGGTGAGACCCTGCGCGGCATAGATCGCCTCTTCCAGGGAGGGAGGATTGAAGCGGAGTGAGGTCTGGACGCCAGACGGCTTCTTTTTGGGTGCGGGCATCGATCAGTTCTAACAATAGAACTTGTGGCTACGGATCTTGGACAGGATGTAGATAACGAACATGGAGGCCCCCAGCAGTGACCGGCCTTAGTGGCCGGCGATCATTGTTCTTGCTGCGCTGCAGCATAGAAGGATCGGGCCTTTCCTGAGGAGCAGCATCCTCGAAGAGGTGCTATGCCTTTATGTCATAGCATTCGGAAATGGCGGCTTCTTCAGAAGCAATTGATCGCATCCCTATGTAAATTCTTAGTTTCCATCTTTCGCTCGGCTCGGTTTAAGGCTTGAGGAAGTATAGCACTGGACCTCGGCACCCGGAGCGTTAACGCGACACTCTCCTGAACCTATCAAACAGTTGGTTCCCAGATCCCATCGACGGCAAACGCCTCGCCGTCGCCCGGCCACGGCGGCATGGTGGTTCCCACCGCCGTCAGGGGCTCGGGCGAGACGGAGCGAAACTGGAAGCGGGCTCCAACCGGGATTGAGATGGCGACCCCAGGCTCCACGTCCACGACTTCTTCCCGGTCATGCCAGCGGCGCCACATCTGCCCCCGACCAGAGACGAAGTACCAGACCTCCTCAACGCTCCGGTGCGCCATGGCCCTCGAGACCGCGTGCGGCGGCAGCGTGAAATGCGCCAGGCTGCCCCGGCTCGTGCTGCACAGGACCCGCACCTCGGAGCCATCTGGAGCAGTGGCATCTGGAAGCTCCCCGAGGCGGTTCGTCGCAACCGACATGGAACATACTCCTGCGGGCAGCGGGTGACGGTTACCACATTAGACTAAGCAATGCGATGTCAGGCCTCCGCCAGTGGTCTTCCCCCTGAAGCAGGTGCTCTCAGCAGAGGACACCGGCAGCGAGGCGGCCAGAAACTCCTGTTCATGCGTATGGTCGGAAACATCGCATCTGGACAAGCGGCTAGGAAGGGCAGGTCTCCGTTGCCGGCAGGCACTCGCAGCCAGTGCAATCAACAGGAGAGGTTGCGTTCGAAGCTCATCACTGAGGAAAGGGTTAGCTCGAAAGTCCGTCAGTTGCCCCCGACAACCATTTATCCGCTGCTGCCTGTCCCACATCACGAAGCTGAAGCAAGAACGGCCAATCCAGATTGAGCGCGCTCGATTGGCTCAGCAGCGGAAAGCTCTCCTCAGCCGCGATATGGTGGAGATGTAGCTTGCGGAGCTTGCGCGAGAGAACTGATCCTCCCGGCTCAGCGCCAGACAATGACCGCATGGCAGCGAGAGCGTCCATATCCCGCAGAAGTGAGCTGTTGAAGGTAATCTGCTCCATGCGCTTGGCGATCTCAGAGGATGTTGTTGGCATCTCTGCGCCAGCCGTTGGCATGATTTGCACAATCAGAGCTTCAGAAGCTCGTGAGGCAGAAACCAGCGGGATCAGTGGCGGGTTGGCCGAGTACCCGCCATCCCAATAGGCTTCACCATCAATCGAGACGGCATGATGAATAACCGGAAGGCAAGCGGACGCCAGAACGGCGTCGAGCGTTAAAGCCTTCTCACGAAAGATGTGCAATTTGCCATCGCGTACGCGGGTAGCTCCAATGAGCAGCCGCACACTGGGATTCGCCCGCAGGGCATCGAAGTCAATTTCGCTGGCCAACAGCGATTTGAGCGGGTTCACGTTAAATGGATTGAACTGGTACGGGGATAGGACGCTGGTTGCCATGGCCAGTGCGGCACCGGACTGCGTCCGAGGCGCAGTATCGCTGGCGCGCCTCCAAAAACGCTCCAGTTTCTGTCGCGCACCCAATCGGCCACCTTCGGACAGCCCCGAGGCCAGAAGAACAGCGTTGACCGCGCCGGCACTTGCGCCACTCACAGCATCCAGCACCAGATCATCCTCGGCCAGCAGGCGATCAAGGACGCCCCAGGTGAACGCACCAAAAGAACCACCGCCTTGGAGAGCCAGAGAGAGTCGTCTCCTGCTGGTCTTCGACGCGATGACCCGGCGCCGAATTGGGGCAGGTGCGTCGGCTTGGGTGCCGTGGGCAGGGTGAGAGCCGATCAGGAGGTCTTGGAGTGAGAGTTTCATGGCGAACAAACTGTGCAGTGCACCACAAAGTTCAACAAGGCAGACCTGCTCAAAATGCAGCCATTAGCGGGTCCCAGCAGATTATGCGCACAAAGCAGCTCGTCTGCCGAGAAACTGATCAGTTTTGGCGCAGTCAAGGAAGTGCTCTGGCGATCCATGTTATCGACGCATGGCGATGCAGATTGGTGCCCGCGTGCCGCATTGCAGCTACTTTCGCAGGAGCATGCTGGAGATGGGAAAAACGGCGCTCGGCTAATAAGCCAACCTTCGCCAAAAGCGGGGGAGGGCGTTCTTGATGCCAGTTTGCTCGCTTGAAGAGATCGCGTCACGGTGGAGGCCGCGCTGCTGGCCAAGAGATGTCAAAATAGCTATCGGAGCGATGTTCAGCTCCTAGTGAGTCCCTCTCAGCAGCCAATCATCTTTGGACGCATCGTTGAGTACACCAGGCTCGAAGAGCGACGGCTGTGCTGACTCCGAGATTGTCTCAGGCCGCAAGCCGGTGACATTCACAAATGGAATGATCCGGCTGATACCAGCAGCGAGAATACCAAAGACATTGATCCCCAGGGCATCAATAGTCTCGCAACCTTATGGTCCGCTCCTTGATCCGGTTCCGGCCATACGAGCATCTCACATGGGACATCAGTTGCAACCGCACGGTTCTCACCCACCTTTGTGCGGACGACCACAAGTGTCAGCGAGTAGATCCCCTGATGTAAGCACTTGTTAACCATGTGGGCGGATCCTGCTCTTCTGAGGGGCGCCATATGGCTCGACAACCGCTTGTTCTTCTGGTTTCCAAGGATCGACTGACTGGCATCCTGACCAGCAACGGCCTTCTTGGCTATGGGTATGACGTCTTGGTGGCGGCCAGTGTTGAGAAAGCTTTCGATCTTCTCCGCACAACCCCGCGCATCAGCGTTCTGGTCATCAACGTAGAGTTGGGGAACTTCTCCGAGGGTTTGGCACTCGCGAAGGCCGCCCGCAAGGATGACCCGAAGATCAAGGTCGTCTACACCTGCGGCATTCCCAACAGGCTCCCGGAGCGCGAGAAGGTCACTGGCGCTCCCTGTCTGCGAACGCCGTACCATCCGCACCAGCTTGTCGGTGTCATCGGGCAAATATCAAACCGGTCCGTTCCTGACGAGCATGAGATGCACGCCGTCTAACATCTCGGATCGGATCTGACGTGCTCTTGAGGAGCGAGGTGGCGTTAAGAATCTAGCCCGCAATGCTGGCCTCAGGCCAGTCTCAGGCGCCTTGCATTCGCCTGGACTTGCCTTCGGTAATCCTGCACGACCTGATGAGCCGACCCACCGGCAGCAACTGTCATCGCGGCGTCCATGAAGGCGAGCATCTTCTCTGTCACCATGAGCTGCGCCTCAGCCGGAGTACCCTGATCCATTGCAATCTGCGCCAAGCGCAGGCTTATCACACTTTGCGCTTCCAGGCCGAGCAGAGTCGTATCGAGGGTGAGCCTGACCCAGGATCCCAGCATCGTTGCTTCTCCAGTGCTACGGATTGCTTGGCGAGCCGTTAAGCTGATCAAGCAAGCGCCCTTGATGCAATCAGGAAGTATGCACAGCAGCAAACAGACGAGAGCGCCCGACGGCGAGCCGGACGCTCTAAACAGGCTGATGGTGCCTGTGATTACTTTGCACGCGCTGTAGACTTTGCCGGGGCAAAGGTCGCCTGCGCAGCAGAGTAGAGGGCACCGAACGGCGCAAGGCTGTCCTGGGCCAGCTTGGCATAGAGCTCACGGGTCCTCGTCGACTGAGCAACGAAGCCTTCGTAGGCGCTCTTCGCATATTCGGTCTGGATCTCGATCACCTTGTCGAGCGACTTGACGCCAACGAGCTTTTCGAACGTGGAGGCAGTCTGCTCAAACGACTTCTTGGCATAGTCGGCGGTCTCGACAGCGATCGCCTGCGTGCCGGTGGTGGCAACCTCGATGGCCTTCACGGTTGCGCCAAAGCTGTCTTTGCCGAGTTTCTGAACGGTTTCAAACGGCTGGTTCATGATGGTTCTCCAAAAGGGCGCCTTGCCCGCTGTAAGATGCAGCCGCTAAAGACTCCGGCTGCTGGTTTATTGTGCATCGCACCATAAAAGTCAAGGCTTATTGTGCGGTGCACAATCGCAAGGTTTGGGCTATATTGCCGCGTGCCGCTACCAATCCGTCCCGAATGCTTGCTCCCTCGTGTTGCACTGCCATATGAATGGTCGAGCTTGCTGCCTGCGGCTGTGCCGTTGTTGCGTTCCACAATCCAGCAAGCTTGCCTGCCCAATTGTGCGTACCTGTCTCTGGCGTTCTTTCACCCCTTGGCGGGATCTCGCCTTACGACCGCTGCAGGCTCTGTACGGTCGATGATGCCGGATCCTCTGCTTTGTCTGCGAGGAATGATGATCAACCGAACCATCGGCCAAACTCCGCCTGATAAGGCCAACGAACTCTTTGCCCAGCTGCTGGGGACAGCCAATGATGCTGCCGAGACCCGCGAACAGCTGCTCGCAAGCCTGGCCCATGAGCTGGATCTTCTGGCCAATCTGCAGGAGCAGCACCTGTTTCCGGTGCTGGAGAACCACCCAGAAACCGCCGACCTCGTCCGCGAAGCGCGGGATGACAATCAGCGGACCAGGGCTCTTCTGGACGAGCTTGCCGCCACGCCGAAGGACAGCGATACGTTCCTGCCGAAGGTCGAGGAGTTGAGGAAGGTGTTCCAGCAGCACATCCGCAACGACAAGAACGAACTGCTGCCGGTGGTGCTGAAGGTCCTGAACGAGGAGGAGGTCGAGGCGGTCGTCGAAAAGGTTGAGGAGGAGATCGCCGAGGCCACGCGGGCGGCCAGCGACCAGCCGGTCCGGCGCCCGAGGGCTAAACGCGCACCGCACGCAGGCGGCAACCTGCTGGCAGCAGTTGAGGCTATTCCGGAGGCCACCCAGGACGTCGAGCAGGGGATCCAAGCGACGGCTCAGGTCAGTCTGCCTGTCGCGGCCGAAATCGTCGACCGTGCCATTGAGGTCACTGGTGTCCAGGGTCAAGTGACATCAAACCTTCTGGATCACGCGCCACGATATCTGCAAGCCGTAGCCCGTTCGAACAGGATCCTGGCCCGCGGAACCGGCACGATCGCACTGGAATGGTTCGGCCTCAGACAGGAGCGCCTGCTCAAAAACCTTGATGGCATGAACGAGTTATTGGCCTGTCGCTCGATACCGGATCTCGTGAGCCTCCAGAGCTCTCTGATCCGTCAGAATGTTGAGCACATGATCGGCAACAGCCAGCGTCTCGCGCAGATCTCGGCCCAGGTTGCGCAAGAGGCCACGCAGACGATCATGTCTCCGACGGCGGATCGGCCCATCTCCTGACAGGCTCTATCAAAGCACTCCCGGCCCTGCTGCCGGGAGTGCGGCAAGGCCGTGTTAGTCAGGAGACAACCATTCTCTTGGACCGCGGCGTCGTTCATGACTTAGTAGTGATCATGCAATAGCCAAGCCACTTTCGATCCGGCATAGTCCGCGTCTGTGGGCCTGTAGCTCAATGGTTAGAGCCGGCCGCTCATAACGGTCTGGTTCCCGGTTCGAGTCCGGGCGGGCCCACCACATATCGACCCAACGCCGTTTAGACCTGCCCGCTCATCCAAACCAACCCGTCCGATAATGACCGATCCCTCTCCCTCTCAGGAGGCCGACCTCGTCGACCATCACGGCTATCGCATCCGCCTCAGCCCGAGCAGCTTGGACTGGATGGCCCTCGTGACCCGGCCCGACCATAAGCCCACCCTGATCATGGCCCCGGAGCGGGAGACGGTCCTGGCCAAAGCCCGAGAGTGGATTGATCACCAGCTGGCCCCGGACGCGAGCCCGCAATGACCTACAGCCTGATCCAGCTGGCGCCCGGCTCCTATGACCTTCTCCTCGGCGACACCATCGTGGCCAGCGTGGTGAGAAGCGGCCTGCGCCAGCCCTATACTTGGACCGCCGAACTGCTTGAGGAGTTGCCGCGGAGCAGGCGACCCGCACCGTTCCGGGAGATCGAGCACAGCTTTCCGTCCTTGGAGGAGCTGTGCGCCTGGCTTGGCCACCCAGCTGTGAAGACCAACAACCGAGGCACCGCGTCTCAGGGGGCATGAGAGAGAAACGCCCCGGCGGAGGCGCTGTCTGAAACCTCGACCGGAGCGGGTGTGCCAAGGGAATGACGCACAGCTTGAATGTACGTCATCCTAAGCCAGCGGCAATGCGGCTCTCAAAGGCCAGCAGATCACGCGCATCAAGGCCCGCCGTGTGACCTGCCGGCTACAGACATCAGCGTCGAAATCCGACATATCGCATCGCCGAGCGACACAATTGGATCGCCCTCTCCACCATTTTCCAGAACCTGCCGAGTTCATCGAGGTCTTCATCATGCCGCCGACAGAGGTTGCAGCGCCTGTCTTTGTTCCGACACATGCCCCGACATTCACACAAGCCGCCGTGCGGTTTGTCGTTTCCTTTGCCGCCCTGATCGGCCTGAGTTTGCTGCTGGCCGCGCTCTAAGGCCACATTGTTCGGCGCCTGTGCTGATTCCGATACAGCCAAAGCGCTGGCCATCAGGCATATTGGCGGCGTCCTTGAAGGAACGGCTGGGGGGCCGAATCTCCCTGGAAGGGGAGCGCCTCTGCCCTGCACGAGGCGCTTCTCTTTACCAGGACAGGCGTGATCACGCTACCAACGTGCGTGGCTGTGCCCAAGGATGAGCTCTCGCGACAAGTGCTGATCGATACGCTGGTGATCTCGACCTGGCATATGAGCGGAAACGCGAGGTCCTCAGCAGAGGCTCACGCGGCGCTACGCTGACGGCGCCGATGCTCGCAAAGCTCAGAGACGAGTGCCGCATCAGGCAGCCCTCCAGGCAGTCACCTGCGGCCCTCCCAAACCCACCTGAAATCCGCTTGAAACTCGGATCCCTTCATGCGGCGGACTACCGTCGACAGACTACCACGGTGAGCATGAGATAATTGGCCAACCGACGCAAGGCGCCCGAAATGAGGTGGCAGGATCGAGCGCTGCTCGGCCAAGTCGAGCTTAAAAGGAAACGCTCCAGCCAAGAGAGGTTCGCTTTAACTCTCAGCCGGAGCGCCGTAACTCCCGTAGGGGCAACTACTTGAGCCACGTCTCATAGGCTAAGTGGTCTCCATCCATCCGCAACTGAGCAAGAGGAGTGGGTCTTTGGTCCTGGACCACGCCCTGTTTCCTTTCAGGAGTAGCTCCAAAATCCAAATGCTTCGGCGAAGGTCGATCGGTCTATCAGCCAGGATGTCTGCATGCAAAATGAAGTGACATCGCGCTTTGGATCCAGGCCAGGCAGTCTGACAGTCGAGGCCGCCCGATGTAGCAGCTTGCCAGTTTAAGGATGATCACAGGCTTTTGCTCGCTCTCACGCGAATGCTCCGGTGGCTGTCGATCCCGCAAGTGGGTCCTAGGTCGTGTGGACGGATTTGATGAGGATGAAGCTCAAAGCAAGCGCGACGAAGGAGCCGTAGTTCTCGTCCGTTTTCTCGCAGCGTAAGGCAATGCGCTTGAACCGCTTGAGCTTTCCCATGGTCTGTTCGATGCGAGCCCGCCCACGATAGAGCGCTTTGGGAAAGAACTTCGGCTTGTCCTTGGTCGTCGTGCGGTACGGAATGGCCGGGCAGATGCCGCGGGCCCGGGCCGCCTGTCGGTTGGCTTTGGCGTCATAGCCCTTGTCGCCTACCGCAGCGCGGGGCGTGATGTCCGGCCCGACGTCGAGCAGGGTTTCGAAGTGCGGGCTGTCGCTGGCCTCACCGCCGGTCAGGCAAAAGCCCAGCGGGTCACCATCCCAGTCGGTCTTGAGGTGGATCTTGGTCGAGAAGCCACCCCGGGAGCGACCTAGCGCTTGTCGGCTCTGCCCCCTTTTGCCCCGGCCGCCGAGACATGGGCGCGTACGATGGTGGAATCGAACATCTGCACCAGATGCGCCGTGCCACTCAGGGCCGCCAGGGCCTCAAAGAAGGCCTCGAACACGCCCGCCCGGCTCAAGCGCCAAAAGCGTTTCCAGACCGAGTTCCAGTGGCCGAAGCACGCCGGCAGCGCCCGCCAGGTGATGTTGTGGACGGTGAAATAATGCAGCGCCTCCAGGAAGCGGCGGTCGTTGCGGCCCTTGGCGCCGCGCCGGGAGCACGAGCCGGCAAACACCCGCAGCACCGTCGCCCAGTCGTCCTCCGTCATTCCCGTCAGCATGGTCGCGCCTCCTGAAGCCGACCTGCCATGAATCATTGCCTGCCTGATTTGGGAATCCACTCACCCAATGCTCATCCCAATCCGTCCACATGGCCTAACCTGAATCTGCGGGAGACAGGGACAGAGAAACTAATCAGCTTTCTCCTAATGGCCTATGTGCCGGGCTCGAAATTTGAAGCAGCATTGGAGAACCTGAGAGCGGCTATCGGCGAAACCGGAGGCGCTTGACAGGATCGGCCGCACTGGGACGAGAGGCGAAGATGAATCGAGAACAGCAAGCCGCTCGGATCGAGAAGATTGTTGCGACGATTGCCGAGCGGGCCGTCAGCGTGCCCTCTGGTCACCGCTCCGCCTACATCGAGGATGAAGTTGAGAAGGTGCGGCAAGCCTTCCTGCAGACCTATGAGGCTGATGAGGGGCTGAGGGGTTACGCCATGGAGTTCGTCGACAAGATGAGCGGGTGGATCGAGGCCCGAGTTCACGCGCTGGAGACCGGGGCATCCGGCGAGCCGAAGCGGGAGGGAAGGGAGGAGCTAAAGTCCTGAGCCGGGAGCGCGCCATCGCGCAGATGGAGCGATCTGCGTTGCAGTCGACGCAGTGAATCTCTCGCATGGCAGACCAGGACGGAGGTTCTGATCAGATTCCAAACGCCGCTGGAGCCGCTCCCCACAGCCGAAGCGGCTTGCCAGGAGACCGTGTCGTTCGCTCGCTTGAGTCGATCGGCACGATGATGGAGGTCATTCCGCCATAGAGGACAATGTAGCCTTGCTGCCTGAGATCGCGCTCGGCGTGGTTCAGGGTTTCGAGCCAGGGGCGGAGAAAGTTCAGCATGCGAGCCTCACACCAGGAGAGTTCCTTGGGCTAAGCAAGAACCATGCCCAGCTGCCCGATAGAGGTCCGTCGCTAGCGCGGGCAAGCGGCGGTGAGACGATGGCTAACCCATCTCATTCCACGGCGCAGCAAGGAATCTCGATGGTGGGCTCTACCCTCAACTGGGCTGAGACACGGAGGCCCGCCCACAACTTCGTTAAGCACAGCTGAATGGTGCCTTGCCCTTACGTACTAATGCGTACCTCTTAGTGAGTAGATTGAGCCCTATCCCCTTGCTCAGCCAGGGTTCTTCATCATTGATGAACATGCAGGATTGGCTTGGGGCGACACGACGGGGGCAGGGGATGTTTGGCGATCAATACGGCTGTGCGGTCGGCTCGAATGGAGAGGCAGGTCGCTCCGATCAGCAGATCGTCACTGCATTGCTCTGCGGCAACGCGCTGCTGGGCGCGGGGCTCACGCATCTTCTGACGGGGACCCGCTTTAAGGTTATCGACGCAGGACGCCCCGGAGAGAGCGCGTCAGCTGGTCAGGCTGACGCAGTCCCAGGTCTGTATGTCATTGACGCCAGCGGATCGCCCCAGCAAACAATCACGCTTGTTGAAGACGCCAAGCGGCACCACCCCTCGGCTCGCATCGTAGTCATCGCCACGAGCTTTGATCTTGGCCTGGTCCGGCTTACGGTCGCGGCCGGGGTGGATAGCTTCTGCCTCGCTACAGTTGACCGTGAGGTGCTGATCAACGTTCTCGAGCTGACAGTTCTGGGCGAGCCGATTCTGCCGGGAAGCGTGCTCCAGTCCCTGCTCGATGAACCGTCCACGGTTTCAGCTCTGGCTCCCACCCCGTCGACATCCGAGCCCAACACTCCTGATCCGCGGGTGGAGAAACTGTCGCCTCGCGAGACGGTCATCCTGCAGTCGCTGATGGGTGGGGAGGCCAACAAGGTCATTGCCCGCAAGCTCGAGATCACGGAAGCGACGATCAAGGTTCACGTGAAGTCGATCCTGCGCAAGATCGGGGCCGCCAACCGCACCCAAGCCGCCATGTGGGCCAACGAGAACCTCCGCCCTGGCGATCGCCCGTTCCTCAATGCTTAGTACCTCACCAGAGACGGTAGTCGCCAACAACCTTCTGCTGAGGATCATCTCGGCTCATCGCCGTCCTTCGGTGCCCACGGAGACATCGGGCGCGATCAGGAGATGCTGGTCGAGTGCCGGGTTAACCACCGGGTTGCGTTTGGAGCAGATCCCGCCAAACTGTCGTGCCCTGTCGGTCGTCGTGACGTAACATTGCATCGATTGAATCGACCAGCACCTCTTGTGGAAGGCGCACACCCGATGAGCACCACCCGTGTCTTTCTGCTCGCCTCCTCCCTGGCTCGATTGATCGAGAGGGAGAGAGGAGGTCAGCTTGTCCGACGAGGCTACTTCCCGGAAGGACCAAGCCGCAGCACCCATGTCCAGCTGGAAGGCGAAGCAGGGCACCTTGTCCTGGTCTCCCCTCATCCCGCCGGGATGCACGAGGATCTGACCGCGATCTCCCGCCTGCAGGCCGAGGCTCTGCTCGAGTTGGCCGCCGGACAGGTCGAACTCCAGAATGTCAGCGTGGACATCGGCTCCTACATCGCCGCCGTCCATCGCTTCATCAGTCCGGGACCGCTCGATCTGATCACTATCGTGTTCAAGCACGACAAGGCAGCGCGAAAGTTCCAGCCTCCGGCCTGGTTCGGGCCCGAGGTCACCAGTGATCCCAACTATCAAACTCGCGCCATCGCTCTGGCCGGTCTGCCATCCCCTGCAATGATAGAGGTCACGGACGCAGCCCTCCACAGCCTGCTCGATATCTTGGACAATCGCGCTGGCGAGCCCCAGCCGCAGCCATCCCAGGCGGCGCGTCCGCCCGCGGCTTCGGAGCCGGTCTTAGATCCTGCGGCCGAACAGGAATTCGACAGGCTCAACATCGAGGACAGCGTGATCCGGGAACTCGCCCGCTCATTGCAGCCACAGGGACGCTGATCTTGTCGTCAATATAGTTGAGCTTGCATCGGAGAGGATCCTTGCCTGGATCCATGCAGGGAAAGCACTGGCGGCTTAATCAGCTCGGGGTGTCTGTGTCAGGGGAGGCACAGGTCATCCGCCGAGGATGAGGACAATTGATGGTTGCCGCCCAGGCCGAAAATGATGATGGATTGATCGGCAACTCGCCTCTGACAAGAACCGACAATGACCTACGGCCTGATCCAGCTGGCGCCCGGCGCCTATGATCTCCTCCTCAACGGAGAGGTCGTGGGGAGTGTGGTGCGCAACAGTTCCTCTCAGCCTTATACGTGGACAGCGGAACTCCTCGAGGATTTACCGCCAGCACGCAGGCCAGCACCCTTTACCGACCTTGAACATGTCTTCGCTTCGCTGGAGGATCTTTGTGATTGGCTCGGAAGTCCGGCGATGCATGGTGACGCCTGGGAGCGGTGAGCATACCCTTTCGATGGAGTTCAGACGGGATGCTGATCCGCGTTCACCACTGGTTCAGTGGTGGGCCGGCATCTTAGGATACCGGTTGCCCGACCGTACTCCCGGCCAAGCCCAGGACCCTCGCTCCCTCTCATCGTTGGACTGGGTCGGGTTCTAGCCTCAATCCGTAAATGTTGCCCCGTAATAGACCCCATCTGTCCAGATCAAGCGAACCCGAGCGGCCGCCCCATGGTCTGGAATTTGCAGCTGAAACTCCATGGGAATGTCGGCTGGCTCAGACACCACAAGACGCACTCCGGTCTGAGACAGATCCCAAATGGCGCATTCAATCGGTGCCGGAGCCGTCTTGTCTGCGATCCACCCTTTCAAGGGGGCGGAGAAGCGCTCACTCGAACGACGCTCGGGCGTTCCAAAGGGCATGCACATGGTCCTACGACGGAAGGCCACTCATAGGAGAGCAGGCTGACTTGGGGCTTTGCTGCTGAGAGAGCCGGCGGCCTCGATATCGCGCCAGGTCCGACGAGGAGCCCGGTAGGACAGTCCATCCGTGCCAACTCCCGGGGCTCGTCGATAGCTGTCGTCGACAGGCAGCTGAGCTCAGACTGAGCTGATTTGCCGGAGGTGACAAGCGGCTCAATTGGGGCGCGGCAGCGTGGCACACTTCTCGAGATCCAGTATAGACGCACCTCCGGGCAGCCGGTTCTCTCTCGGCGGATGGCGATGAACCACAGGTTTCCCGAAGTCGAAGTCGACCGACAGAAACTCATCTCTCTGATGCGAAGCCTTGACTGATCATCCTGCTGAAGCCGGAAACAGCCTTGTTGCAGACCGCGCCAGAGATTTTCCGCATCTGAGATCTCTGGCGCGGTGTTCTAAAGGTCCCTGGGGGCGGGCAGGAGGAAGGATCCCATCGCCTGGGACGGCCGCAGGAGCGGCTTTTCAGGTCCTTTGACCACGAACCGGGTGGCGGCTGGATCGAAGTCGAGTTCCAGGTCCATCGCGGCCTTGAGAGCTTCAGCGTTGGCCGGTCCATAGATCCGGTCAAGAAACGCCGCATCGTCAGCGGAAACGAGGATCGAAAGATCCGTCTTCTTGGCGGCTGCGGTTAGCGCTGTCATTCCCGAGATCGGCTCGGCCTGATCGGTGTTTGTGAAGATGAACACGGCTGGCCGCAGTGGCTTGTCAGCCACCTGTTCGTTGCGGCCGTGGATCGCTTCGTCAATGATCTGCTGCCACAGGAGGCGTGTCAGGAGATTGTAGGCCGCGGCATGCTGGCCGTGTCGGGTCGGGCAGCACACATAAACGGT
>NZ_JAGPUP010000512.1:0-41950 GCF_018069605.1 Microvirga sp. HBU67558
TGCGTCAGGGCCGAGACGTTCATCTCGAAGCGCTTGGTGAGCTGGTCGAGCAGCTCGGCCCGGCGGGTTTTCGCATCTGCTTCAAGGGCCGTTGCCTCATCGGCAAGCTTCTTCGCGATGAGCGCGTCCTTGAACACCTGCACGGACCCGGCCATGACGCCGATCTCGTCCCGGCGGGACGTTCCCTCGATCGTCACCGAAAGGTCGCCGTCGGCGAGCGCACCCATATTCGCCACCAGCTTCTGAATCGGCCTGGAAATGCTGCGACCAAGGCCAAAAGCAATCAGCACGAGAAAAGCCGCCGCACCGGCCACGAGCGCCAGAAACAGGTTGCGATACGATGCGGCGGCGGCCGCGAGATCATCGATATAGACGCCGCTGCCGATCACCCAGCCCCATTTGTCGAAGTTGGCTGCATAGGTGAGCTTCGGGAGAGGCTCGGGCTGATTCGGTTTGGGAAAGAGATAGGCCACGAAGCCGCCGCCGGCCCGGCCGGCTTGCCCGATCTCCTTGAAGAAGGAAATGCCATTCGCATCCTTTACGGCTGAGTTGTCCTTGCCTTCCACCGCCTTATTGAAGGGATGCATCAGCATGACCGTCTGGTAGTCCTGGATGAAGAAGTATTCCGAGCCCCCATAGCGCAGGATGCGCAGCGTCTCGGAGGCGCGCCTCTTTGCGTCATCCTCTGACATCTCGCCTCGCTTCGCGCGGGCGTCAAAATCCGCCACAATGCTGACGGCGGATTCCACAAGATGTTTGAGCTCGGTCTTCTTCTGTTCGGTCAGAATGCTGGAGATCGTGGCGGAGCCAAAGATTGCGAGCGCAACCAGAGCGAGGATCCCGGCCGCGATGCCGGCATAGAACCGGCCGGTGACGCCGGTGAGAAAACGCGCAAATTTGTTTCGGATGGTAGAATTCTTGTCAGACATTTTTCTTTGTGAACCTGCCCGCATCACCACGGGGGGCGCGTGCCCCCACGACACGCTCTACCAGGCGCGCCAAGTCTGTGAGAGTTGTCGAGGCCGTCAATAAGTGGAAACACCTAGCGATTTCTGCCGACTTGTTATCCGTTCTTTAACTCGGCCGGCAGCGCCTCTTCGGGCAGCGGAATCTTTGCCTTCGATGGAAAGAAAAAGCCGCGGATCTCGTGGATCCGCGGCGGATTATACTTTCGACGATGTTGGAGTGCCGTCCCCCTATCGGCCCCAGCGCAGCACGACCGGATCGACACGGCGGGCGACCTCGATCAGACCCTTGCGGGTCTCCGGATGCAGGGACTGCAGTGGATGACGGACCGCGTCCGATCGGATGACGCCGCCCTCCTTCATGAGCACCTTGGCGGCCAGCAATCCGCACTGCCGGTTTTCGTAATTGATCAGCGGAAGCCAGCGTTCATAAGCAACCGCAGCCTCCTCCTTGTCGCCCGCCATATAGGGATCGATGATCTTGCGGATGCCGTCCGGATAGGCGCCGCCGGTCATCGCGCCCGTGGCGCCGGCATCGAGGTCGGCCATGAGGGTAATGGCTTCCTCGCCGTCCCAGGGACCTTCGATGGCGTCTCCTCCAAGAGCGATGAGATCCCGCAGCTTGGACGCGGTGCCGGGCACCTCGATCTTGAAATAGGAGACGTTGGCGATCTCCTTGGCCATGCGGGCAAGGAAGGGCGCTGACAGGGAAGTCCCAGCCATGGGCGCATCCTGAATCATGATCGGAATGCTGATGGCATCCGAGACCCTGCGGAAGAACTCGTAGATTCCAGCTTCCGACACCCTCAGGGTCGCACCGAAGAAGGGCGGCATGATCATCACCATGGCGGCGCCCGCGGCTTCTGCCCGCTTGCAGCGCTCGACGCAGATGTCGGTCGAGAAATGGCTGGTGGTGACGATGACCGGAACGCGGCCGGCGACATGGTCGAGCACCGTCGTCATCACGGTCTCGCGTTCGCTGTCGGTCAGAACGAACTGCTCGGAAAAGTTCGCCAGGATGCAGAGGCCGTCGGAGCCCGCGTCGATCATGAAGTCGATGGCACGTTTCTGGCCTTCGAGATCGAGCCTGCCGTCGTCATCGAAAATGGTGGGGGCCACCGGGAATACGCCGCGGTACGGGCGCGTGGAGGTCTTGCCGGTCGAGGACATGTTTTCTCCCTTCACTATCATCGGCGTCGTGTTCAATGGTTGTCGCGGGGAACGGGTGATCCTGTCCGTCCGACGAGAAAGTCCAGATCGACTCCTTTGTCGGCCTGCAGGACGTGGTCGATGTAGAGTTTGGCCCACCCGCGATCCGCATGCGGCGCCGGCGGAGCCCAGGCGGCGCGTCGACGCTCCAGCTCCTCGGCCTCGACGTGAAGATGCAGGCTGCGGGCGGTGACATCAAGCGTGATCAGGTCGCCGTTCTGCACCAGCGCCAGCGGACCGCCGGCGGCCGCCTCTGGTGCCACGTGCAGCACCACCGTGCCGTAGGCGGTGCCCGACATGCGCGCGTCCGAGATCCGGATCATGTCGCGGACGCCCTTCTTGAGCAGCTTCTGCGGCAACGGCATGTTGCCGACCTCGGCCATGCCCGGGTAGCCCTTCGGTCCGCAGTTCTTGAGCACCATGATGCAGGTCTCGTCGATGTCGAGATCCTCATCGTCGATGCGGTGATGCAGATCCTCAATGGTTTCGAATACGACGGCACGGCCCGTGTGCTGCATGAGTTCAGGCGAAGCCGCCGACGGTTTGATGACTGCGCCGTTCGGCGCAAGATTGCCCTTCAGGATGGCGATGCCGGCCTCCGGCTTGAATGGCTCCTCGAAGGTGGTGATCACCTCGCGGTTCCAGCACGGCGCGTCCTTCACATTCTCCCAGAGCGACTTGCCGTTAACGGTGAGCGTATCCTTGTGCAGAAGGCCGCGCTCGCCCAAGGTGCGCAGCACTACCGGCAGGCCGCCTGCATAGTAGAAGTCCTCCATGAGGAAGCGCCCTGACGGCATGAGATCGACGAGGCAGTGGATCTCGCGGCCGAGCCTGTCGAAATCGTCGAGGGTCAGGTCGATCCCAACCCGTCCCGCGATGGCGAGCAGGTGTACGACCGCGTTGGTCGAGCCGCCGATGGCCGCGAGCGTGCGGATCGCGTTCTCGAAGGCCTGCCTGGTCATTACCTTCGACAGCACGAGATCCTCGTTCACCATCTCGACGATGCGCCGCCCGGCCATGCGGGCGAGATGGTTGCGCCGGGCGTCGGCGGCCGGGATTGCGGCGTTCTCCGGCAGGCCGACTCCGAGAGCCTCGACCATGGAGGCCATGGTGGAGCCGGTGCCCATGGTCATGCAGTGGCCGGCCGAGCGGTTCATTCCACCTTCCGCCTCGTGGAATTCCTGCAGGGTCACCTCGCCCGCGCGCAATTGCTCGCTCATGGAGATGATGTTGGTACCCGAGCCGATATACTTGCCTCGATAGACGCCGCGCAGCTGGGGCCCGCCCGACACGCCGATCGTGGGCAGATCCGCCGAGGCGGCGCCCAT
The DNA here is from genome assembly GCF_018069605.1 of Microvirga sp. HBU67558. Classification (NCBI taxonomy): domain Bacteria; kingdom Pseudomonadati; phylum Pseudomonadota; class Alphaproteobacteria; order Hyphomicrobiales; family Methylobacteriaceae; genus Microvirga; species Microvirga sp. HBU67558. The sequence continues at coordinate 3,503 of NZ_JAGPUP010000512.1, forward strand.
CAGCAGGGCAGGGGTGGTCTTGTCGCAGCCCATGAGGAGAACCACGCCATCAAGCGGATGGGCGCGGATCGCCTCCTCCACGTCCATAGCCGCCAGATTGCGGAACAGCATGGCGGTCGGGCGCATGGTCACCTCGCCGAGCGAGGAGACGGGGAATTCGAGCGGGAAACCGCCAGCATCCAGCACGCCGTACTTCACGTGCTCGGCGATGGTGCGGAAATGCGCGTTGCAGGGCGTCAGCTCCGACCAGGTGTTACAGATTCCTATGACGGGCCGGCCCTCGAACTGGTCCTGCGGGAAGCCGCTGTTCTTCAGGAACGAGCGGTAATAGAATCCCATCTTGTCCTGACGTCCGAACCAGGCTTGGCTGCGCAGAGAGCGTTTCTTGTCTTCGGTCATTGTCCCGGTGCCTTCGCAACTGTGTAGCGCCCCGCCGAGCGGGGCTCAAAAGAACGCGACTTTGGTTGAATAGGCGCTCAATCTGATTCATATAATAGTACTAATGGTCAGCTGATAAGGCTGCTAAAGTCGAAGAGCAACGACAAATTTTAGGGAGAAAGCTCATGAAGGCCCGTCATCTTCTGACGACAATCGGCATGGCTGCGCTGATGCTGTCCTCAGGCGCCGCCTATGCCCAGAATAAAATGACCATCGGATTCTCGCAGGTTGGATCGGAATCCGGCTGGCGGGCCGCCGAGACGAAGGTCTCGAAGATCGAAGCCGAGAAGCGCGGCGTCGACCTGAAGATCTCCGACGCGCAGCAGAAGCAGGAGAATCAAATCCGCGCCGTTCGCTCGTTCATTGCGCAGGGCGTCGATGCCATCTTCATCGCTCCCGTCGTGTCGACGGGCTGGGACGCGGTTCTCAAGGAAGCCAAGGACGCCAAGATCCCGGTCGTCCTGCTTGATCGCTCGATCGACACGAAGGACGAGTCCCTCTACCTGACCGCCGTGACCTCCGACACCGTCTATGAGGGCAAGGTGGCCGGCGAGTGGCTGGCGAAGGAAACCGGCGGCAAGTGCAACGTGGTCGAGCTGCAGGGCACGGTGGGCTCGAGCCCGGCGATCAACCGCAAGAAGGGTTTCGATCAGGTCGTCGCCGCCAATCCCGGCATGAAGATCGTCCGCACCCAGTCCGGCGACTTTACCCGGACCAAGGGCAAGGAAGTGATGGAGAGCTTCATCAAGGCGGAGGGCGGCGGCAAGAACATCTGCGCCGTCTATGCGCATAACGACGATATGGCGATCGGCGCGATCCAGGCGATCAAGGAAGCCGGCCTGAAGCCCGGCAAGGACATCAAGATCGTCTCTATCGACGGCGTTCCGGACATCTTCAAGGCGATGTCCGATGGCGAAGCCAACGTCACGGTCGAATTGACGCCGAACATGGCCGGCCCTGCGCTCGACGCGCTCATGGCCTTCAAGAAGGACGGCACGGCGCCCAAAAAGTGGATCCAGACCGAGTCGAAGGTCTTCACGCCCGAGACGGCCAAGGCCGAATACGACAAGCGCAAGGATCTGTACTGAGATCCTAAGTGACGGGCAGCAGGCGAGCGCTCGCCTGCTGCCTGGCCCGTAGGCGGTGAGGACGGGATTCCACCATTGACAGAACAGTCTCATCTTCTCGAGATCCGAGGTCTCACGAAGGGCTTCCCGGGCGTTCAGGCGCTCGACCATGTGGATTTTACGCTGCAAGCCGGGGAGATCCACGGCCTTCTGGGTGAAAACGGCGCCGGCAAGTCGACCCTGATCAAGGTGCTGACTGGAGTCTTCAAGCGCGATGCCGGCACCATCCGGCTTGACGGCCAGGAGATCGAGGCGCGCGATCCCGCGGACGCGCTCTCGCTCGGCATCGGGACCGTCTATCAGGAGGTCAATCTTCTTCCGAACCTGTCGGTCGCGGAGAACCTCTTCATCGGCCGGCAGCCTCACCGATTCGGCCTCGTGCGCACGGGCGAGATGCGCCGTCGCTCAGAAGAGCTTCTGGCAGGCTATGGCCTCGACATCGATGTCGCCAATCCTTTGGGAACCTATTCGGTGGCGGTTCAGCAGATCGTTGCGATCGCCCGCGCGGTCGATCTCTCGGCCAAGGTGCTGATCCTCGACGAGCCGACGGCGAGCCTCGATACGCATGAGGTTGAAACCCTTTTCAAGATTTTGCGGGACCTCAAGAGCCGCGGCATCGGCATCGTGTTCGTCACGCACTTCCTCGATCAGGTCTACGCGGTCTGCGACCGGATCACTGTGCTTCGGAACGGTCGTCTCGTGGGTTCTCGTCCCATCGCCGCGCTGCCTCGCATCGAGCTCGTCTCGATGATGCTCGGCCGAGAGCTGGCCGCCGAGGCACTCCATCGCAACCAGCGCAGGGAGGTGACGGGAGAGCCGCTCGTGGCGTTCAAGGATTACGGCAAGCGCCGTCTCATGGAGCCTTTCGATCTGGCGGTTCGGCCCGGCGAAGTGGTGGGCCTTGCGGGCCTGCTCGGCTCCGGCCGGACGGAAACGGCCAAGCTGGTTTTCGGCATCGAGCGCGCCGACAGCGGTCAGGCCTTCGTCGGCGGCAAGCCTGTGCGCATCGCCACGCCGCGTGACGCCGCCCGGCTGCGGTTCGGCTTCACTCCAGAGGATCGAAAGACCGAGGGCATCGTGGCGGAACTGTCCGTTCGCGAGAATATCATCCTGGCGCTGCAGGCGCAGCGCGGCTGGCTGCGTCTGATCCCGAGACGCCGGCAGGAGGAGATCGCCGACCGCTTCATCAAGCTCCTCGACATCCGGACTCCGGATGCGGAGAAGCCCATCGGGCTTCTGTCGGGCGGCAATCAGCAGAAGGCGCTGCTCGCCCGATGGCTCGCCACCGAGCCGCGCTTCCTCATTCTCGACGAGCCGACCCGCGGCATCGATGTGGGCGCACATGCGGAGATCATCCGCCTGATCGAGCGCCTGTGCGAGGATGGGCTCGCCCTTCTCGTCATCTCGTCGGAACTGGAGGAGATCGCCTCCTACAGCGACCGGGTCGTCGTCCTGCGCGACCGGAGGCATGTGCGCGAACTCACCGGATCCGACGTCAGCGCCAATACCATCATGACAACCATCGCGGGCCATTGAATGAGCGGCATGATTCAGGCCAGTGCTCCTCGCACATTTCCCAAGGGACTTCCGCAGGTTGCGGCACTCCTCATCGTCTTTCTCGTCAACTGGCTCGTCTTCCGCGACTTCTTTGCTCTGCGCCTGCAGGACGGTCGGCTCTTCGGCAGCCTCGTCGACGTTCTGAACCGCGGCGCGCCGGTGGCCATTCTGGCCCTTGGCATGACCCTCGTCATCGCGACGCGAGGGATCGATCTCTCCGTCGGAGCCGTCATGGCCATCGCGGGTGCGACGGCCGCAACCTTGACCGCGCAGGGCTACCCGCTGCCCGTCGCTCTTGCTTCTGCCGCCGGAATCGGACTGGCTTGTGGCCTCTGGAACGGCTTCCTCGTTGCGGTGCTCGAAATTCAGCCCTTCGTCGCGACGCTGATCCTGATGGTGGCCGGGCGCGGTTTCGCGCAGCTGATCACGGAGGGGCAGATCATCACCTTCGTGAGCGAGGGCTTCGCGGCCATCGGTGGCGGCTCCTTCCTGATGCTGCCGATGCCTGTCGTGATCGCCATCGTGATGCTGATCATCACGCATGTGATGGTCCGCTATACGGCCCTCGGCCTCTTCATCGAGTCCATCGGCGCCAATGTCCGCTCGAGCGCCTATGCCGGGATCGGCACCAAGGTCGTGACCATCGCGGTGTACATGTGGTGCGGCCTATGCGCGGCCATTGCTGGGCTGATCGTGACGGCGGACATCCGCGGGGCGGATGCCAACAATGCCGGGCTCTGGCTCGAGCTCGACGCCATCCTGGCCGTGGTGATCGGCGGCACGTCCCTGTTCGGCGGGCGCTTCAGCCTCGGACTCTCCGTTATCGGCGCCCTGATCATCCAGGCCATGAACACGGGAATCCTGCTCAGCGGCTACCCGCCCGAATACAACCTTATCGTGAAAGCCATCGTGGTGCTCGCCGTGCTTCTCGCCCAGTCGCCGGTCCTGTCGGCCGTCCGTTCCGTTTGGAAGGCCAGGACATGATCAGGCGTCATCTTCCCGTCCTCGTCACACTCGCCGTGTTCATCGTCGGCTACCTGATCTGCCTCGCGCAGTTTCCGAGCTTCGCCTCGACCCGGGTGATCGGTAATCTTCTGACGGACAATGCCTTCCTGGGTATCGTGGCGGTCGGCATGACCTTCGTGATCCTGTCCGGCGGCATCGACCTCTCGGTCGGTTCGGTCATTGCCTTCACGGGCGTGTTCCTCGCCGTCACCATCGAGAAATACGGCCTCAATCCCTACTTGGCCTTCGTGCTCATTCTCGGGATCTCGGCTCTGTTCGGGGCCGGCATGGGGTTCCTGATCCATACCTTCCAGATTCCGGCCTTCATCGTCACGCTCGCCGGCATGTTCCTGGCGCGCGGCCTGTGCTTCGTCCTGACGACGGATTCGATCCCGATCAACGCGCCCGCTTATGGTCAGATCACGGATATCGCCTTCGGACTTCCGGGCGGGGGGAGGCTCACCTTCATCGCCATGATCATGCTGGTCACGTTCGGGACAGGCATCGTTCTGGCGCATTACACGCGCTTCGGCGCCAATGTCTACGCGCTCGGCGGCAACAGGACCTCCGCCCAGCTGATGGGTATACCCGTCGGAAGGACGACCATCCGCATCTACATGCTGTCGAGCTTCCTCGCGGCCTTGGCCGGGATCGTGTTTTCCTTTTATACCTCGGCCGGCTACTCCCTGGCGGCGACCGGGGTCGAACTCGACACGATCGCGGCGGTCGTCATCGGCGGTACCCTGCTCACGGGAGGCCACGGGACGATTATCGGCACACTCGTGGGCGTGCTGATCCAGGGATTGATCCAGACCTACATCACGTTCGAGGGGACCTTGAGTTCGTGGTGGACCAAGATCGCCATCGGGGCTCTGCTGTTCGCATTCATCGTGCTGCAGCGGGGGCTGTCGGCGGCGTCGCTTCGAACACGGTAGAGCAAAAGGAGACGGGTGTTGCTGAACGATGTCCAGAGGCCTTCGAGAGCGCGATCAGCCCATGATCTCGTTGCCCATGGGATCGGCCAGAACATCATGCAGGGCCGTTTCCCTGTCGGCAGCACCCTGCCGGGGGACGCGGAGCTGATGGAGCTCTACGGCGTCTCGCGAACGGCCCTTCGGGAGGCGATGAAGACCTTGGCGGCGAAAGGCTTGATCGAGTCGAAGACCAAGGTCGGCACGAAGGTTCTCGATCGCAACAACTGGAATATGTTCGATGCCGACATCATCGAATGGCATCTCGAGATGGGGGTCGATGCCCGCTTCCTCGGGTGGCTCTTCGAGATCCGGCAGATGCTCGAGCCCCTCGCCTGCGCCACCGCCGCCGTGCGGCGCACGCCCGAACAGCTCAAGGAGATGCATCGGGCCCTCCAGGCCATGTACCAGTGCGAGAGCAGCCGGCAGGGCTTCACCAAGGCGGACCTCGCCTTCCATCAGGCCATTCTGGAGGCTTCGGGAAATCCCTTCCTGCAGTCGATCGGATCGGTCATCGGCGCGGCGCTCGCGACCTCGTTCACGATCAGCTCCCCGGTATCCAGCGACGACCGCTTCCGGGAAGTGATGCGGCAGCATCAAGCCGTATACGATGGCATCGAACAAGCCGATCCCGCGGCGGCGAGCGAGGCGATGTCCGACCTGATCCTGCAGGCGGCGCAGAGGGTCCAGATCAAACATGAGGAAAGCTCGCTGGCGAATGTCCAGGTCCATGCTTTCTCCGGAGTGGAGTAAACCTCCCGGTGGGATCACTGCTCCAGACCAACAGAGGCTTGGGTCGGTTCCTTGCTGCGCTGATTAGTATTATAGTATGATTTATGGCTTGGCGGGAGAGGACTAACACTCCGCCGGCAAAGTGGAGGGGGAGGGCTGTTCCAAGGGATGGCTCTGACTTTATCATAGGTGAAACGGGCGGCCTGGATGCCTCACGTACGGGAGGCCGACAGGGAGCCCGGAACGAAGAATGCTGAATATGCGCCGGGCGAGAGAATGTCGTTCCGGGCATGGACGAGAGGGAGAACGACCTTGAAGACATTCACGACCACATTGGCGGCCGTGGCTCTTGGAGCCTTTGGACTGCTTGGCGCCGCTCAGGCGCAGGATAAGGGTACGGTCGGCGTGGCCATGCCGACGAAGTCGTCCGCGCGCTGGATCGACGACGGCAACAACATGGTCAAGGTGCTCAAAGAGAAGGGCTACAACGTCGACCTGCAATACGCCGAGGACGATATCCCGAACCAGCTCTCGCAGATCGAGAACATGATTACCAAGGGGGCCAAGGTTCTTGTGATCGCGGCGATCGATGGCACGACCCTCTCCGATGCGCTGCAGCAGGCTGCCGATAAGGGCATCAAGGTCATCGCCTATGACCGCCTGATCCGCAACTCGAAGAACGTCGACTACTACGCCACCTTCGACAACTTCCAGGTCGGCGTGCTCCAGGGCGGCTATATCGAGAAGGCCCTCGGCCTGAAAGAGGGCAAAGGCCCGTTCAACATCGAGCTGTTCGGCGGCTCGCCGGACGACAACAACGCCTACTTCTTCTATAACGGCGCCATGTCCGTTCTCGAGCCTTACATCAAGAGCGGCAAGCTCAAGGTGGTCAGCGGCCAGACCGGCATGGACAAGGTCTCGACCCTGCGCTGGGACGGCGCTGTCGCCCAGGCCCGCATGGATAACCTTCTGTCCGCCTTCTACACCGACAAGCGCGTCGATGCGGTTCTCTCTCCCTATGACGGTCTGAGCATCGGCATCATCTCCTCGCTCAAGGGTGTGGGCTACGGCACGCCGAAGCAGCCGATGCCGGTCATTACCGGGCAGGATGCCGAGGTGCCCTCGATCAAGTCGATCCTCGCCAAGGAGCAGACCTCGACGGTGTTCAAGGACACCCGCGAACTGGCTAAGGTCACTGTCAACATGGTCGATGCCGTGCTCTCCGGAAAGCAGCCGGAAGTCAACGACACCAAGACCTATGAGAACGGCGTGAAGGTGGTTCCGTCATACCTGCTGAAGCCGGTCAGCGTCGATGCCTCGAACTGGAAGGAAGTCCTGGTCGGCAGCGGCTACTACAAGGAAGACCAGTTCAAATAATTGGTGCGATGAAGAATGGACCCTGCGCGCTCGCGCAGGGTCCTTGCTCGTTTCTGGAAGGCTTTTTGCCTGAGGTCATGCAATGAATGCGATCCTTGAGATGCGGGGGATCACCAAGACGTTCCCGGGCGTGAAGGCGCTCGACAACGTCAACATCTCGGTCAAGGCCGGCGAGATTCATGCCCTGGTGGGCGAGAACGGCGCCGGAAAATCCACGCTGATGAAGGTCCTGAGCGGGGTCTATCCGCACGGCTCCTATTCCGGCGAGATCCGCTACGAGGGCGAGGAGCGACGTTTCTCGGGCATCGCCGACAGCGAGAAGCTCGGCATCATCATCATCCACCAGGAACTTGCCTTGGTGCCCCTCCTGTCGATCGCGGAGAACATCTTCCTCGGCAACGAGCAGGCCAAGTACGGGGTGATCGATTGGTCGATTGCATTTGCAAGAACCAAAGAGCTGCTGAAGCTCGTCGGCCTCAACGAATCTCCCGACGAACTGATCACCAACCTCGGTGTGGGCAAGCAGCAGCTGGTGGAAATTGCCAAGGCGCTTTCCAAGAAGGTGAAGCTCCTCATCCTGGACGAGCCGACCGCCAGTCTGAACGAGAAGGACAGCGATGCGCTCCTGACCCTGCTGCTCCGGTTCAAGGAGCAGGGCATCTCGTCGATCCTGATCTCGCACAAGCTCAACGAGATCTCGAAGGTCGCCGATTCCATCACGGTCCTGCGCGACGGCGGCACGGTCGAGACGCTCGACTGCCGGGCGGAGGAGGTGAGCGAGGACCGGATCATCCGGGGCATGGTGGGCCGCACCATGGAAGATCGCTACCCGACACGCGAGCCAAAGATCGGCGAACCGATCTTCCAGGTTGAAAACTGGTCGGCCTATCATCCGCTCCACAGCCACGTGCAGGTGGTCAAGAACGTCAACTTGACCATCCGGCGCGGGGAGATCGTCGGCATCGCCGGGCTGATGGGGGCAGGACGAACCGAGTTCGCCATGAGCCTGTTCGGCCGCAGCTACGGCCAGAACATCTCTGGCCGAGTGACCCTGCACGGCAAGGAGATCGACGTCGGCACCGTCGAGAAGGCCGTTTCCAACGGCATCGCCTATGCGACCGAGGACAGGAAGACCTATGGCCTGGTTCTGGCCGAGGACATCCGCAAGAACGTGACGCTCGCCAATCTCGAGGGCGTCTCAAAAAATCTCGTCATCGACGATATTCAGGAACTGGCGGTCGCCAACGACTACCGGGGCAAGATGCGGATCCGGTGCTCCAACGTCTTCCAGGAGACGGTGAACCTCTCCGGCGGTAACCAGCAGAAGGTGGTCCTGAGCAAGTGGCTCTTCTCGGATCCGGAAATTCTGATCCTGGACGAGCCGACCCGCGGCATCGACGTCGGGGCGAAGTACGAAATCTACACGATCATCAACCGACTGGCCGATGCCGGCAAGGGTGTACTCATGATATCCTCGGAAATGCCGGAACTGCTCGGCATGTGCGACCGGATCTATGTCATGAACGAAGGCTCCCTGATTGCCGAGCTCGACATCGCCGAGGCATCCCAGGAAAAGATCATGCACGCTATCGTTAAGTCGGGGAGACGCTGAGATGGACACGAGAACCGCTGACGAGCTTCACGTTCCCCAGCAGAAAACGTCGTGGATGGAGTTCGTCAAAACCCATTTCCGCGACTACGGCATGCTGCTGTCGCTTCTGGTCATCATGCTGTTCTTCCAGGTGGTGACCGACGGAACCCTGCTGCGACCGCTCAACCTCACCAACCTGGTGCTCCAGAACAGTTACATCGTCATCATGGCGTTGGGGATGCTCCTGGTCATCGTGGCCGGGCACATCGACCTCTCGGTCGGCTCTATCGTGGGCTTCGTCGGGGGCCTTGCCGCCATGATGATGGTGCGCTGGGGCTTCGATCCCGTGACGACCACCATCGCCTGCCTGATCGTGGGTGGGCTCATCGGTGCCGCTCAAGGCTACTGGGTCGCGTATTTCAAGGTCCCGTCCTTCATCGTCACGCTTGCCGGCATGCTGGTGTTCAAGGGCCTGACCCTGGCGCTCCTTGGCGGCATGTCGGTCGGCCCATTCCCGGTGGTGTTCCAACGCCTGAGCTCCGGCTTCATTCCGGACGTCTTTGGTGGCGAGGGCTTCAACTACACGGCGCTGTTTCTGGGTGCCGCCAGCGTGGCTGCGATCATCTATTTCAGCTTCCGCAGCCGGGCCAATCAGCTCAAGCATGCAGTCGAGACGGCACCCTTCGGGCTGTTCCTGTTCAAGAACGGCCTTCTGGCCGTTCTGGTGGTTGCGTTCTGCTACCTGATGGCGACCTATCGCGGCCTGCCGAACGTGCTTGTCATCATGGCGGTGCTGATCGCCCTTTACGCTTTCGTGACCAACCGTACCACGATCGGCCGGCGCATCTATGCGCTCGGAGGCAACGAGAAGGCGGCCAAGCTGTCGGGCATCAAGACGGAGCGCCTGACCTTCCTGACCTTTGTCAACATGGGTGTGCTGGCGGGACTCGCCGGCCTGATCTTCGCCGCCCGCCTCAACACCGCGACCCCGAAGGCCGGCCTCGGGTTCGAGCTCGACGTGATCGCGGCCGTGTTCATCGGCGGCGCCTCGGCGACAGGTGGCGTCGGCAAGGTGACGGGTGCGGTTATAGGCGCCTTCGTCATGGGCGTGATGAACAACGGCATGTCGATCCTCGGCATCGGCATCGACTATCAGCAGGTGATCAAAGGCCTCGTGCTGCTCGCGGCCGTCTCGCTCGACGTCTACAACCGGAAGAAGTAGGCGCGCTTCCACTGACACGACTCAGCAGAACGGCGAGCCTCGGCTCGCCGTTTCGATTTGGGATGAGGCTGAAAGCGTTAAGCTTAGCGGGCCTCCGCCGTCATGCCGGCGGCTTCAGGAACGGGACTTTTGGTCAAGGTCATCCTGTCATTGCGCCGGTCGCAGGACACTGTGACGAAGCCGTCCGAGGCATTGATGCGAACGGTCACGATGTCGCTCGTGCTCACCAGCTTGACCGGCTCCTCGTCAACATCCTGCGCGGCCTCGTTGATGATCGAAAGGCACTCGCCGAAAGGCATGGATGCAACGCGGGTATCGGCCGACTGAGCGGCAGACCCGACCGCCAGGGCACCCAGGGTGCCGAGCGTGATTGCAAACGAAGTGGAGCGCATTGACCGATTCTCCCAACACTCGGAGATCACCACGCCCGAGAGTTTTCCGCTGTGTCCTATCGCACAGGGAAGGAACGTGCCTCGTCATAGGCCGTTCCTCGGTATCAATGTCGCAGGGGGAGGGTGGCCGCCGGCAACAGGCATCGCATGGCCAGGGTTAGAGAAGGGTGAAGAACCTCAACCACTCGACTCCTTCCGTTGTGCGGACATCCGACGTCCTCTCTCCTCGGCGTCCTCGAGAGCTTCAGCCAGCAGGCGACGGCTCTGCAGCAGGGCTTCTGCATCGTGTGCCACTCGGCTCAACGAGCCTAGGATCTTTTCGGCCTCCCTCTCATGACGGGTCTCGGGCATGACAATCTCCAGTAAGCTGTGCTGATCCAACCGCCTGACCGTTCCCAGGTTCCTGCACGCCATACCGACCTTGAGAGGAGCCATATTTCTGACGTAATAGCGTATAATTTAAATCGTATTGCACAGCTGCTTCGGGGACTATGTTCCTGGTGTGGAATCGACTAGTGCTTGATCCCTCCTATTGCGCGTTCAGACATGATTCATCCCAAGATTGTCAGGGATGGTCCCATGCCGACTGGCGGACCAGACCCTTTGAAGGATGCTCTCGCTCTCCAGGCCCGGGTGAAAGGCCTGCAAGCCCTGCTCGAGTTGCAGCGTTGGCAGATCGAGGTGCTCAACAACAGACTTCATCCCACCGAACCGGGTGCCATCGCGGCGCGGCGTCTGCTCGCCATCAAGCGCAGCGAAACCGGACGGGATCAGTTCAGGGTACCAAAAAGCGTGAACGATCCTTGATGCTTCGAACAAATGAAAAGGCCCGATGGCGACATCGGGCCTTTCGCTTTTCGAGGGCAGGGCCTGATCAGTTGAACTTGTAATTCATGCCGGCGCGGAGCACGCCGAACTCGGCATCGCGGTTCACGTTGACCCGACCGCCGAGATTGTAGTTGTCCTTCGTGTCGAGATCGACATAGAGGCCTTCGACCTTGGCGGTGAAATTTTTGGTGATGGCATATTCCACCCCGCCGCCGAGGGTCCAGCCCCAGTTGATCTCGTCGCCGCTGTGATAGCCGAGCAGCGGGTCATAGCCCCGGTTGCCGCCGATATCGCCATAGGCGAAGCCGCCCGTGCCATAGACGAGGGCCCGGTCGAAGGCGACACCAGCGCGCGCGCGGATCGTGCCGAAGAAGCCATCCGAATCGCCGGGATAATAGGTCGTGCCGTAGGACGCGCCCTTGTTGCCGACGGCGGCGTATTGCAGGTCCGTTTCAGCGCCGGCCACGAACATGCCGAACTGATAGTTGTAGCCAGCCTGAGCACCACCGACGAAGCCGCCGCTCCGGCGCCCCTTGATGGTGCCGAAAGCCGGATCGTAGAAGCGGCTGTCGCCCGCGTTCCAGCCGTAGCCGGCATTCAGACCGGCGTAGAAGCCCGTCCAGGTGAAGACAGGAAGAGCATTGTAGGCGGGAGCAGGAGAATAACGGCCCGGCAGGTCAGCCGCGTGCGCCGGCGAAGCCGCAATGACAAGAGCCGCCGTGGCAGCGAGCAGTCCAAGAGCAGAGGTACGCATTACTGTATTCCGTGCTTTGCAACCAAGATCAGATAGGCATTTATTGCCCGTCCCGGGTGTAATAAAGGATAGCGAGAGAATGTTGCAATATCGGAAGCGGGAACCATTCGAAATATGATTGACGATTGATGAACGTTTACTGTTCATCAACCATTTCAGCCGCGCCCGACTTGAGGTCTTGCGCCTGTTGTGCGCAGATCCCAGCGTGAAGTTTGGCCGCGAGGCCTCCAAGTAAGAGACAAAACTTGGCCTCGCCTTTTTCGGGGCGAGGCCTTTTTGCATTGGGCGTGCGTCTCAGGAGTCACGAAGGTTCAAGGCCTTTGCGCGGCGGGCGACAACATCCACATCTGCACTCATCGGCAGGACGGTCGGATCGAGATCCTCGATAAGAAACCACTTTGCCTCAAGAGCATCGTCGCCGGCGATCGGCTCGCCTGAAATCCAACGGCATTGCACGGCGGTCAGAATATAGTGCTGCTGAACCTGCCCGCCTGAACCCCGCGTGATGACATCGAGCGTGGTGATGACATCCTGGGCTTCCGCATGAACGGCGGTTTCCTCCAGAAGCTCCCGCATCGTCGCTTCCTCGACCGTTTCGCCGAACTCGATCTTGCCGCCGGGAAAGCCCCATAGACCGGCATCGGGCGGGTTGGTGCGCCGCACGAGCAGAGTGTAGCCGTCCCGGATCACGACGGCAATGACGGCAGGAATCGGGGATGTGAACATGAAAAAGGCCCGGCCATGAACGGCCGAGCCTTAATACAATGCAGCGCCGATGTGGAGTGTGGTCAGCGACCCGAGCGGTGCAGTGCCGATTGCAAAGGCTCGAGGCTCTTGGTGAACCAGAGAGCCGTGGTCTCGGCGATATCTTTCCACTGCGAGGAAGCCGCCTCAAAGACCTGACGAGCCGCTTGGCTCTGGGCGTTGAAGGCCTCAGGAAGTGGGGACGGTTTGATGGCCGAGCGCCACAGGTCGAGCGCAGCATGGCGCTGCGTGATCATGGCGTCGATGATCTTGTCGTTCACCTCGAGGGCGCCCTTGGCCGATGCCGCCGCCGCTTCGCTCATGGCTTGGCGGAGGGCATCACCCTGCTTCCTGGCGGATGAGAAGAAGGTTCCGGCCTCAATGGGAGCTGTGGCAGTCGCAGAAAGGGGAACGGGCGTCGCCTCGGTGACGGCCTCGACCGTGTCGGCGGTCGGGATGGCAGCCATCTCGACCAGATCGCCGGCTTTCTGCATGCTCTTGGCTGTACTCTTGGCTTTGGGCTTCTTCACTTCCGCCATCGTGACGTCCTCGCAAGGTCTAAAGGAGCAGGGTGCTTACTTCTTGGATCCGGGCTGCTTCATGGCCGATTGAGCCAGAGAGCCGAACTCCTTCATCTGGGTCTGCATCGCCTCGAACTGGGTCCGGACGAACTCGGCCTGGATCTGCATGGCTTCCTGCATGTCCTTCGCGCGCACCATCCGCTGAGCGAGGTCGAAGGCAGCCGAGAGGTTCTGCTCGGTATAGGCGAAGGTCTTGCGCGCAGCATCCTTTGCGCTGGCCTGAACGGTGTTGGCTGAGCCTTCGAAAGTGTCGGCAGTCTTTTGAGCGGCGCTCATGAAGCCGTCGATGGCCTTGCGGGCCTGCTCGACGCTCTTCTCGGCGAAGTCGCGCATCTCCGGGGGAACTTCATAATTTTGGGTCGGGTTCGTGGCCATAGGATACTCCTGCTCGTTGAGGGATTTGTGCAGTGCAATATCACATTGTGCGCTGCAAAATCAACTCCCTTTTGCGTCGCCCTTATTAAGGTTACCTGAAAGTAAAAGGATTCAAGTGTCGGTGCTTTGCATGCTTGGCCGCTGATATTAGGCTAAAAGCTCTGCCAGAGGTGGATCGAAGGCAGTTCACAGCAAGGACCGTTAATGACGGGCGGACCCAACCCATTCGAGGCGCTGATGGCGCGGCTTGCCGCGGAGCCGGACTTGCGCCTTCTGGCCGAGCCTGACGCGGGCGTGCTTGTCTGGGACCAGACTGGCGACAGGCTGCTTTGGGCGTCTCCAGCGGCCCGGGGGGTGCAGGACGCATTCACCGACGGGACGGGGCAGGTGGTCCCGGGGTTCCGGGCTCATGACCGCATCAAGGCCCTGGCAGGTGGCCGCGCACCGCGGCAGGGAGTTCGCCAGGAGCGGCTCCGCCTTGATCCGAACCGCCCTTGGCTCCCAGTCGCGGCCCTCTGCCGTCTGGAGTCGCTGGAGAATGGCGAAAACGTCTTGGTGACAGTTTTCTCCGGCGGCGTGCCGAAGCCCTCGTCCCGTCCTCGCACAGTCCAGCCGGTCGAGGAAACGGCTCCCGAGCCCGTTGTGCCAACCGACGTCGAGAGCGCCTCTCCGCCCATCAAGCGAACCGGTCCGGTTCGCTTCATCTGGCACGCGGATGCACAGACCCGTTTCACCGATGTGTCGCCTGATCTTGCCCGGGCTGTGGGACCGATCGCTGGCAACATCCTCGGTCTGACATGGGAGGAGGTGGCCCAGACGGTCGTTGAGGATCCTGACGGGGCCGTGGCGGCCCTTTTCTCGCGCCGCGAAACCTGGAGCGGGCACACGGTTCTTTGGAGCGTCGACAATTCACGGCTGCAGGTGCCCGTCGACTGGGCCGGCATGCCGGTCTTCGGCTTGGGCCGGGAACTCGTCGGCTTCCGCGGCTTCGGGCTCCTGCGCATGGAGGATGTTCGCGAGCGCGAGGCACAGGATGAACCCTCGATTGTCCCGGCCGATCTGATTGCACAAAGCCTCGTCAACGACGAGACGCTGCCGTTCCGTCCCCCTGAGGAGATGCCGGATGAGGAGCCTTCCGCCGAACCCGAGCAGCCCGGAGAGGAAAGTTGGTTTTCGAGTCTTCGCCATCGAGTGACCGAGGCTCTGTCCACTCCCAGGCCGTCTGATCCGGAGCCGCGCGAGCAGAGCCGTCCTGCCGAAAAGACTGGTCAGACATCGGGACTTTCCACTGCGGAGCGCAACGCCTTTCGTGAGATCGCCCGCGCGCTGGGGGCGCGGCTGGAGCACAACGGGCCAGCCCAGGATGATAGGGTCCCTGAAGAGCCGGTGGGTGCTCCCGAGCCCGGTCCGTCCTCACTGGAGCCGCCGACTGCTTCAGATAAGGGTGACCGGGTGCTCGACCGCCTGCCCATCGGTGTGCTGGTCCATCGCGGCGAGACCGTCTTGTTCGGCAATCGCTTTCTTCTCGACCTGACCGGCTACGACGACATCGAACAGATCCGCTCGGACGGGGGGATCGTCCACCTGTTTCGCGGCTCCCCCGCTCTCGGCGGTGCAGGCGACGGTGACTCTACTCTCGCGCTCACCACAAGGGCCGGCGAGACGATCGCCGTTGCCGTGCGCTCCGCGTCTGCCGAGTGGGGGGGCGAGCCGGCCGATCTGATGGTCGTCCGGATTGCGGCCGGCGGCGACGCTCCGGCGTCTGTCCAGGACAGCCGGATCCATGAATTGGAGGCGATCCTCGATACGGCAACCGACGGCGTTATTGTGCTCAACGAAACGGGACGCATCCTCTCCCTCAACCGCTCGGCCGAGGCGCTCTTCGGCTATGACGAGCAGGCGGTGGCGGGCGATGCGATCACCGTTCTCCTGGCCCCGGAGAGCCATATGGTCGCTCTCGACTACCTGGAGAGCCTGCGTACCCCCGGTGTCCGGAGCCTGCTCAATGATGGGCGTGAGGTGCTCGGCCGGGAGCGTCAGGGCGGGTCGATTCCGCTCTTCATGACGATGGGCCGTCTCGGCGACGGGCCGGATCGCCGCTTCTGCGCGGTTCTTCGCGACATCACGGTTTTCAAGCGGGCGGAGGGCGAGTTGATCGGCGCCAAGCACGCGGCCGAGGAGGCGAGCGCTCAGAAATCCGATCTCCTGGCCAAGATCAGCCATGAAATCCGCACGCCGCTGAACGCCATCCTGGGCTTCGCCGAGGTCATGCTCGAAGAGCGGTTCGGCGCCATCGGCAATGAACGCTACAAGGAGTATCTCAAAGACGTTCATGCCTCCGGGTCCCATGTGATCAGCCTCGTGAACGATCTTTTGGATCTTGCGAAGATCGAGGCTGGCCGTCTGGAGCTGTCCTTCACGGGGGTGAGCCTCAACGAACTGGTCTCGTCCTGCGTGACCCTGCTTCAGCCCCAGGCTGCGCGCGACCGCATCGTCATGCGCATGAGCTTCGCGCCGAAGCTGCCGCCGGTGGTGGCCGATGAGCGGTCCATGCGCCAGATCGTCCTCAATCTCGTCTCCAATGCCATCAAGTTCACCGATGCGGGCGGGCAGGTCATCGTTTCCACGGCGATCACGGATCAGGGCGAGGTGGCTTTCCGCGTGCGCGATACCGGGATCGGAATGACGCCCGAGGAGGTCGAAGCGGCGCTCGAGCCGTTCCGCCAGCTCGCCACCTCGCGCAAGCGCGGCGGCACGGGCCTCGGATTGCCGCTGACCAAGGCGCTCGTCGAAGCGAACCGGGGCGCGCTGCAGATCGCGAGCAAGCCAAGCGAGGGAACCCTCGTCGAGGTGATCTTTCCTCCGACACGCGTCCTGGCTGAATAGTGCCTGGCTTCGCGCTCCGCCGCGCCGCTCTGGCGGACGTGCCGACAATCGCCGACCTGAACCGTCGCGTCCGCCAGACCTGCCTGCCTTACCTGCCGGATCTTCACACTCCAGATGAGGATCTCGCCTTCTTTCGGGGGACGGTTTTTCCGACATCCGAGGTCTGGCTGGCCGAGGCGGGCACCCAGCCTATCGGGTTTGCCGCTGCGCGGCAGGATTGGCTGGAACACCTTTACGTCGATCCGGCATGGCACGGAAGGGGCGTCGGATCGGCTCTCCTGTCCTCCGTCAGGGACAATCGTGCCGAGCTGAACCTCTGGACGTTTCAGGAGAACGCGCAGGCACGCCGCTTCTATGAACACCACGGGTTCGATTTGGTCACGGTAACCGATGGTTCGGGCAACGAGGAGCATTGTCCGGATGCCCATTACCGGTGGGCTCGCCCCGAAATCCGGCACGGTTCGTAACCGGATCTTTCCGCGTCATGCTTCCCATCCTCGGCGAATTGCGATCGATCAACGATGCCGATGCATATTGCAGATATGAGCGGCCGCGATACGTACTGGGTTCGGATGCTCCACGAGACGAAGGATCGCCATGTCTACCTATCGCCTCGATCGGCTGTTTTCCCCCCGTTCCATCGCGGTGGTCGGCGCGAGCCCTCGTCCCGGTTCTCTCGGCCTGATCTTCGTGCGCAATCTGATCGCAGGAGGCTTCGACGGAGAGCTTTTTCCCGTCAATCCGCATCATATCGAGGTCGAGGGCAGGCCCTGCTTCGCATCCGTGGAACAGCTTCCGGAGATCCCCGACCTCGTCGTGGTGGCGGTGCCGCCCGAGCGGGTGCTCGGCGTGATTGAGGAGGCTGGTCGAGCGGGCGTGAGCGCCGCCATCGTGGCGACCGCCGGGATGGGATACGGCGCAGGTTCCCTGGGCGATCAGGTCCGGCTCGCGGCGCGTGCTCACGGGCTGCGCATCGTCGGCCCCAACTGCATCGGCGTACTGGCACCGCGCGCCAGGATGAACGCCAGCTTCGCCGCTCATAATGTCAGGCCCGGGGACCTGGCTCTCGTGTCCCAGTCCGGTGCGCTCGCCGCCGGTCTCGTCGAATGGGCCGCCCAGCGGCAGGTGGGGTTCTCGGCCATCGTGTCCCTGGGCGACAAGGTCGATGTCGATTTCAGCGATTGCCTGGACTTCTTCTCCGCCGACAGCGGCACCCGGGCGATCCTCCTCTACATCGAGTCCATCGACAACGCGCAGAAATTCATGTCGGCGGCCCGGGCCGCCGCGCGCGTCAAGCCGGTGGTGGTCATCAAGGCCGGGCGGCACGCTCAGGGAGCCCGGGCTGCCGCGACCCATACCGGGGCCCTGGCCGGGTCCGACGCCGTCTATGACGCGGCCTTCCGACGGGCCGGCCTGCTTCGGGTACTCGACCTCGACCAGCTCTTCGCCGCAGCCGAGACCCTGGGACGGCAGAAGCCGTTTTCTGGAAGCCGTTTGGCAGTTCTTACCAATGGAGGTGGGATCGGGGTTCTCGCCGTCGACCGTTTGGTCGATCTCGGCGGAACGCTCGCGCCCCTGTCGGAGAAAACCCGTAATTCCCTCGACGCCATCCTGCCGCCGACCTGGTCCCACGCCAATCCCATCGACATCGTCGGCGATGCGGACCCGGCCCGGTACGCGGGGGCCCTCGAGGCCCTGCTGGCCGATTCCGAGAACGATGCGGTTCTGATCCTCAACGTGCCCACGGCCATCGCGGGGGCCTCCGACGTCGCCGCAGCCGTTGTCGACGTGGTCCGGCGGGACCGCTCCCGGGGCTACCGGCAGAAGCCGGTCTTCGCCGCCTGGATCGGCGAGGATCCGGACTCGGCCCGCCTCTTCGAGGAGGCGCGGATCCCGAATTTCGCCACTGAGGCCGACGCGGTCCGCGGCTTCATGCAGCTCGTGCGCTACCGGGAGGCGCAGGAGGAGCTGATGGAGACGCCGGACAACCTCCCGCATGACTTCGAGCCGGACACGGAGGCCGCGCGAGCCGTCGTCGCGCATGTGCTGGCGCAGGGCCGGCGCTGGCTCGACCCGCTCGAGGTCAATGCCCTGCTGCGGGCCTACGACATTCCGACGGTGCCGGTCACCCTCGCGACCACGCCGGACGAAGCCGGGGAGGCGGCCCGGCCGATCATCGCCGAGGGAGGCACGGTGGCCGTCAAGGTTCTCTCGCCGGACATCATGCACAAGTCCGACATCGGCGGCGTGAAGCTGGACCTGACCACCGAGGAGGGGGTCAGGAAGGCCGCCGCCGAGATCTTCGAGCGCGCGGCCCGCCTGAAGCCGCAGGCTCATGTGACGGGCGTCACCGTTCAGCCCATGGTGCGGCGGGCCAAGGCCCGCGAGCTCATCGTGGGTCTCGCGGACGATCCCTCCTTCGGCCCCGTCGTGCTGTTCGGGCGCGGCGGCACGGCGGTCGAGGTCATCAACGACAAGGCGCTGGCCCTGCCGCCCCTCGACCTGAAACTCGCGGGCGACCTGATCGCCCGCACCCGGGTGTCCCGGCGCCTGAAGGCCTACCGGGATGTCCCGGCGGCCGACGAGGGAGCGATCGCCCTCACGCTGGTGAAGCTGGCGCAGATGGCCGCCGACATCCCGGAGATCCGCGAGCTCGACATCAACCCCCTGCTGGCCGACCAGACCGGCGTGATCGCGGTCGATGCCCGCGTGGCGGTCGCGCCCGAAACCCGGAAGGGGAGCGGCCATCCGCGGTTCGCGGTCAGGCCGTACCCGAAGGAATGGGAGCGCACGATCAAGCTGCGCAATGGACGGACGGCGTTCGTGCGGCCCGTCCGGCCGGAGGACGAGGCGGAGTTCCGGCGCTTTTTCGAGCAGATCACGCCCGAGGACCTGCGCCTTCGGTTCTTCGCGCCGGTGCGCGACTTCAGCCACACCTTCCTGGCCCGTCTGACGCAGCTCGACTATGCCCGCGCCATCGCTTTCGTGGCCTTCGACGAGGCGACGGGCGAGATGATGGGCGCGGTCCGCCTCCATGCGGATGCCAACCATGAAACCGGCGAATACGGCATCCTGCTCCGCTCGGACCTCAAGGGGCTCGGCCTGGGCTGGGAGTTGATGCGCCTGATGATCGAATGGGCCAAGGTGGACGGCCTGCACGAGATCGAAGGCCAGGTCCTGCGCGAGAATTCCACCATGCTCGACATGTGCCGCAGCCTCGGCTTCTCGGTCCGGGTCGATCCGGATGATCCGGAACTGCGCCTGGTCACCCTGCCGATCGCGTCGATCCACGAGCCGGAAAAGCTCGCGCAGCAGCAGCCGCCGCCGGGGTGAAACGAAGACGGCCCGCCGGGAGGGCGGGCCGTGTCCTGCATCGGAATGATGGCGAATGCTTAATCGTGGTCGTCCTGGAGCCCGCCGATATGCTTCTGGGCGTAGAGCTCGATGCCGACCTGCTCGACGAGGTTGATCTGGGTCTCGAGGAAGTCGATATGGCCTTCCTCGTCGGCCATCAGCTCCTCGAAGAGGTTCTTGGACACCCGGTCGCCGATGCTGTCGCAATAGGCCGCCGCCTCGCCGTAGAGGTTGCGCGCGTCGTATTCCGCCGCCAGGTCGGATTCGAGGATTTCCTGGATGTTCTGGCCGATGCGCAGGGGATCGAGCACCTGCAGGTTGGCGAAGCCCTCAAGGAAGATGATGCGCTCGATGAAGCGGTCGGCGTGGTGCATCTCCTCGATGGATTCCTTGCGCCAGGTCTTCGCAAGTTCCTTGTATCCCCAATCGTCCAGGAGCCGGTAGTGCAGCCAGTACTGGTTGACCGCCGTCAGCTCGCTGCGCAGGCCGCGATTGAGATACTCGATTACCTTGGGATCACCCTTCATCCTACCCTCTCGTTCACTGGCGCATCGTGCGGAAAAGTGGATCCGGTTTTCAGCTCGAACGATGCGCCCATCCAGAAAAAGCATCGGATGGATCCCAAAAGTGCGGTCCACGTTTGGGTCCGATACTCAAGGCGCCGGATGCGCCGGAACAGTCTTTAGAGGATTTGTGAACTAGGGTGGAAGTTGTTTTCTTCAAAGGGTGGGTTCGGCGGCGGCTTTTTCCAAAGCGGTCGGGCAGCAGCCGCGGTTGCAGGCCGCGATGGGCTCGACTCCCGCATCGATCAGCGCCTGGTCCATGATCGCGCGGATCGTCCGCGCGCAGCGCCCGCAATTGGGGCTGCAGCCGAGACAGCGATAGACCTGCGCCGGGGTGCGGGGACATTCCGGTCCCGGCTTGAGGCACGCTTTGACATCACCGTCGGAGAGGATGTTGCAGGAGCAGACGATCATTTGTTGTTCTAGTTTAGAATGACTAAAAACTACGTGTGATATCAAAGACTTAATGGAAAAATCGGCGGGGCGCCAGCACTATTCCCTGTGCCCAGATGTCACGGTTGAGCCCGGGCGCGTCAGCCCAGGCGCTTGAACAGCCCGGGATAGTCCAGGACGAAGCCGTCCCCGTCCACGGGGAGATCGGCGGTAAAGCCGTTCTCCAGGCTCTCGAACCGGTAGAGGGAGCCCGCATCGATCGCCGTGTAGCGCTGGTCGGCTGGAGAGACGGTCAGATCGGGCACGCCGATGTAGCAGAGGCGGATGTCCATGCTCTCGCCGGTTTCCAGGTCGAGGCGCCGGATCGGGAGCGTGTTGGTCAGAGGCGTCGCCTGGATGTCGACATCGATGCAGCCCTGCAGGTCCGGCCGGTCCTTGCCGTTCTCGCGCCAGTGCCCGCGGCCGTCGCTCTCCAGATGCAGCACGTGCCCCGAGGTGGTCCTCACGTGGACCTCCTTCGTGTGCCACAGCGCATCCAGCCTGACCCGATAGGAGAGGCCGAACTCGTCCTCGCCCTCCCGGCCGACGACGACGCCCGAGATGGCGAGCCCGCCATCGGCCGGACGCACGTCCACATGCTCCAATCCTGCCTCGCAGCCGTCCCAGGCCGACCAGCGGAGGGCGCGGAAGATCAGGGTCGGGATGGACATGGGGGGCTCCGGGGCGCAGCTCTTGTGCCGGTCGATTATGGCTCAGCCAGGCGGCTTGTCGAATCGCCCGCCCCGTCATGGCCGGCCTCGTGCCGGCCATCCCGATCGGAAAGGCGCGGCGCCACACAGAAGCGGGATCACCGGCACAAGGCCGGTGATCACATGCAGGAGCGGCTTGTGCCTGAAATCGGGGCAACGGTCCGGCGCGAGGCCCTCAGTCCCGCACCACCACCACATGCAGGCGCCGCGGGCCGTGGGCGCCGAGCAGCAGGGTCTGCTCGATGTCGCCGGACCGGGACGGGCCGGTGATCCAGTTCACCGTGCGCGGCATCGTGCCCTTGCCGTAGGCGAAGCGGACCCGATTCCAGACGGATTCGTAATCGCCCGCGATGTCCTTGGCCGACACCACGATGATGTGGTTGTCGGGCAGGAAGTTGAGGGTGGACGGGTTCTCGTGCCCCGACACCATGGCGAGGGTGCCGGATTCGGCCACGCCCCCGAAGGCGTGGCTCACCGCGTTGAGGTCGCGGCCCTCGCTCGGCCCATGGGCGATCTCGAGGGCGGTCTCGGACCAGGGCATCGCCTGCAGGCGCGGATCGTCGCCCATGCGCAGGGTCGCAGGCAGGTTGTGGTTGCGCAGGAAGAGCGCGATGGATTGCGGCACCTCCGCCGGGGAGGCGACCTCTGTCACCGTGGCGAGCGCCGTTTCGACCATGGTCTTGAAGAGCGCGATGCGCTCCTCGCCGGACACCTGCCCGCGCTGGGGGATCACGCCCTTGGGGGCGCGTTCCAGGCGGTCGGCCACGATCTGCCGCCGGATGGTCTCGCTGCCCTTGACGCCGAGGGAGCGGCGAATGTTGGCGAAAATGTCGTCGCGGGCGCTCATGCGCGGGCCCCCTTGCGCTCGCGCTTCCAGCGCTGCTGGAAGGTCTCGCCCTGCGGGGCCGGGAAGTCGCGGTACTTGGTCCAGCCCTTGGCCATGGGCAGCCATGCGAAGCGGCCGCGCTGGCGTCCGGCGAGGGCGAGCGCCCCCATGGCGGCGCGGGTCGCCAGCCGGTAGAGGGCGGGGCGCCTGGCGAAGAAGCCCCAGAGCTGGAGGCCGGACCGGACGGTGGCGGGGGTCAGGTGCCGTTCGAATTCCCGTTCGCGCCAGTGGCGCATGAGTTTCGGCAGCGGGATCCTGACCGGGCACACGCTCTCGCAGCGCCCACAGAACGTGGACGCGTTGGGCAGGTGGCCGGCCTTGTCGACGCCGATCAGCGAGGGCGTGAGCACCGCCCCCATGGGGCCGGGATAGACCCAGCCATAGGCGTGCCCGCCGACCGCGTGATAGACCGGGCAATGATTCATGCAGGCGCCGCACCGGATGCAGCGCAGCATCTCCTCGAAGCTCGTGCCGAGCATGGAGGAGCGGCCGTTGTCGAGGATGACGACGTGGTAGTTCTCCGGCCCGTCCGCATCGGGGCTGCGGCGGGGGCCGGTGGAGAAGGTGGTGTAGACCGACATCTCCTGGCCCGTGGCCGAACGGGCGAGCACGCGCAGGAGCTGGCTGACGTCCTCGAGCGTCGGGACGAGCTTCTCGATGGACGCGAGCACGATATGGGTCTTCGGCAGGATCTGGGTCAGATCGCCGTTGCCCTCGTTGGTCACGATGATCGAGGTGCCGGTCTCCGCCACCAGGAAGTTGGCGCCCGTGATGCCGACGTCCGCCGCCAGGAACCGCTCGCGCAGGACGGCCCGGGCCTCGGTGAGAAGCTGCACCGGCTCGGAAAGGTCGCGCTTGGCGTCGAGATGGGTGTGGACGCGCCGGAAATCCTCCTCGACCTGGGTGGCGTTGAGGTGAACGGCCGGCGCGATGATGTGGCTCGGCAGCTCGCCGCGCAGCTGGATGATGTATTCGCCGAGATCGGTCTCGACCGGCCGGATGCCGTTCGCCTCCAGGTGATGGTTGATCCCGATCTCCTCCGAGATCATGGACTTGCCCTTCGTGACCGTCTTGGCCCCCGCGTCGCGGCAGATGCCGAGAATGATGTCGCGGGCCTCGTCGGCGTTGCGGGCGAAATGCACGTGCCCGCCCGACGCTCTCACCTTCTCCTCATAGGCCTCGAGGTAGAGGTCGAGATGCTCGAGCGTGTGGTTCTTGATGTCGCGCGCCGCATCCCGCAGCGCCTCGAATTCCGGCAGCTTGGCGGCCGCCATCTGGCGCTTGTCGATGAAGCCCTGCTTCACGTTGCCGAGCGCCTTCTGGAGCTGATCGTCGTTCAGCGCCCGCGCGGCATTCTGCTTGAACTGGGGGGAGGTGGAATGAACGGTCATGATCGACTTTTACTTGACGGCAGGGGCTTTGGCGACACCGATCGGCGGTTCGTCGGTCATGCCGGCCAGAACCTCCGCCACATGACGCACTTGAATCGGACGGCCGTCGCGGGTGAGTTTTCCCGCCATGTTCATGAGGCAGCCGAGATCGCCGGCGAGCAGGGTGGGGGCATGGGCCTCCTCGACGTTCCTGGCCTTGGCGTCGACGATGGCGCCCGAGATGTCGCTGTACTTGACGGCGAACGTGCCGCCGAAGCCGCAGCAGACGTCGCTGTCCTTCATCTCGACGAGGCTCAGGCCCTCCACGCTCCCGAGAAGCCGGCGCGGCTGGGTCTTCACGCCGAGCTCCCTGAGGCCCGAGCAGGAATCGTGATAGGTGACGGCGCCGTCGAACGTCGCATCGACCCTGGTGACGCCGAGCACGTCGACCAGGAAGCTCGTCAGCTCGTAGGTCCTGGCGGCGAGCGCATCGGCCTTGGCGCGCCAGTTCGGGTCCTCCTCGAAGAGTTCCGGGTAGTGGACCTTGATCGTGCCCGCGCAGGAGCCCGAGGGCGCCACCACGTAATCGTAGCCGTGGAAGGCTTCGATCACCTGCATGGCGAGGTCGCGCGTGGTGCCGCGGTCGCCCGAATTGTAGGCCGGCTGCCCGCAGCAGGTCTGGACGGGAACGTCGACGATGCAGCCGGCATCTTCCAGAAGCTTGACGGCGGCAAAGCCCACGGAGGGGCGCATCAGATCGACGAGGCAGGTGACGAAGAGGCCGACGCGGGTCTGTCTCGGGGCCATGTTCACGGTTCTAGGATCTCGCGTTGTTTTTGAGATCGTACCATGAACGTAAATCAGGCTGGGTCAAGAGGACCGCCGGCAGACCTGTCATGAAGCACGGGAGCGGCCGGACCCATAAGGCCCGGCCGCTTCGCAAGGACCGTCTCTCAGGCGATCAGCAGGAAGTCGGACGCGTGAAGCTCCACACGTCCGGCGACGGATGCAAACTGCACCGCCTTGGCCGTGCCGCTGCCATCCACGTCGTAGAAGAGCGCACCGGCAGCCTGATCGTAGAGAATGTGCTGGCCGGCACTCGTCGCCTTCGTGCCGAGGGCGAATTCGCTTTCGCTCAGGGTGTTGCCCGCGCCGTCGCCCAAGGCCGCGAAGGCGCCGAGGTTCAACTCGAAACGATCGCCCTGGTCGAGGCCTTCTCCGACGTCGGGAACGAAGTTGAAGTCCGATACGACGTCGACGCTGCCGTCGAGCTGCGTGAACCGGAAGGCGTCCGCACCGAAGCCGCCCACGAGCTCGTCGGTGCCCGCACCGCCGATGACGGTGTCCTGGCCGAATCCGCCGCTGACCTTGTCGACCCCGGCCCCGCCCTCCAGGACGTCGTCGCCGCTGTCGCCGTTGAGCTTGTCGCCGCCTGCGCCGCCATAGGCATGATCGTTGCCGCTGCCGCCGTGGAGCAGGTTGCCGGCATCGCCGCCGCGAAGCTCGTCGTTTCCTTCATCGCCGTAGAGACGGTCGAAGCCGTCGCCGGACGTGACGATCACGTCGTCGCCGGCTTTGCCGGACACCGTATCGCTCCCGCCCAGGGCGTCGATCACATCGTCGGACGACGTTCCGTCCAGGGTCTCGCCCGCGTTGGTCCCGAGGATGGTGTTCGGGGGAGGCGCAGGGTTCTGCTCGAGAACCGGCAGGCGGGACAGCAGATCGGATCCGAACGGAAGGCCCGAGATCCTGGACAGATCGGGCCGATCGAGCTCGGCCATTCGGTCATGGATGCTGGCAAGAAGACTCACCATGAATCTCTCTCCTATGATCGTGATGCGGTGCCTCGCGGCACCCGACATAGGGGGCTAATTTTCGATTCATTATATAGTTTCAATGATGATCGACGACGCTGTGGCGCGTCGCTGCGAAACATCCAGCGTAACCGGGCAGAAAACCCGGCTCACGCTGGCCTTTTTATGCTGAAACGGAGCTGTTCGATACCTGCATTGCATTCAGCGCAATGCGAGCTTGGCCGCAATAGTCACTGGGCTTTCTTGCCCGAGGCGTCGAATTGCTTGAGGTAAGCGACGAGGTCGTTGACCCTCTGCTCGTCCTTCAGGCCGGCATAGATCATCTTGGTGCCCGGGATCTTGGCTTTCGGGTCCTTGATGTACTCGCGGAACGTGGCTTCGTCCCAGGTGATGCCGGAGTTCTTGTTGGCCGCGGAGTAGTTGTAGCCCTCGACCGATCCCGAGTGGCGGCCGAAGAGGCCGTTCAGCACCGGGCCCACGGCGTTTTTCGCATTCTCGCCCACCTGGTGGCAGGCCCGGCACTGGGCGAAGACCTTCTCGCCGGCAGCCGCATCCTGGGCCTGGGCGGACCCGAGCCCGGCGAGAAGCAGGGCGGCGGAAAGAACGAAGGAACGCATCAAAAACTCCTTTGCTGGACCCCTGTCCCATCCTAGAGCATCGGACCCGAAAGTGGACACCACTTTTGGGATCCATCCGATGCTGAATTTTTTGAGCGACGCATCGTTCTTTGCGGAAAACCGGGTCCACTTTTCCCCACGATGCGTTAGAGACATTCTAGATTATGTGAAAACGCCGTCGGGAAAAGCCGCCTTGTTGTAAAGGTAGCCATTCCTGGGACGCACCGGTGATTCCTCGGGAGGATGCCATGACCATTGCATTTCCACAGCCGGACAAAGCGGTTCTGGCGCGACGGAAGGAGATCGTCGACGGTCTGGGACGCCTTGTCGCGTCGGAGGCGCTGATCGTGTCCGAGGACGAGCGCCGCGCCTTCGAGACCGACGGCCTGACCGCCTATCGCCGGATGCCCCTCGCGGTAGTGCTGCCCTCGACCACGGAGGAGGTCTCGGCGATCCTGCGCTTCTGCCACGAGAACCGCGTCAAGGTGGTGCCGCGCGGGGCGGGAACCTCGTTGTGCGGCGGCGCGATCCCGCAGGAGGACGCCATCGTGCTCGGCGTCGCCAAGATGAACCGGGTGCTCAACGTCGATTTCGAGGCACGCACGGCGCGCGTCCAGTCGGGCATTACCAATCTCGGCATCAGCCAGGCGGTGTCGCACGAGGGCTTCTTCTACGCGCCCGACCCGTCGAGCCAGCTCGCCTGCACGATCGCCGGCAACATCGCGATGAACTCGGGCGGGGCCCATTGCCTGAAATACGGCGTGACCACCAACAACCTGCTCGGCGTCACCCTGGTGATGCTCGACGGCACGGTGGTGGAGATCGGCGGCGAGCATCTCGACGCTGCGGGCTACGACCTCCTCGGCCTGATCTGCGGATCGGAGGGGCAGCTCGGCGTCGTCACCGAGGCCGTGGTGCGGATCCTGCGCGCGGCGGAAGGAGCGCGGCCGGCGCTCTTCGGATTCTCGTCGGTAGAGGATGCGGGCGCCTGCGTGGCGGCGATCATCGGGGCCGGCATCATCCCGGTGGCGCTCGAATACATGGACAAGCCCGCGATCCAGATCTGCGAGGCCTTCGCCCATGCGGGCTATCCACTCGACGTGGAGGCCATGCTGATCTGCGAGGTGGAGGGCTCGGACCAGGAGATCGACGACATGCTCCGCCGCATCGTGGCGATCGCCGAGCCGTTCCGGCCGAAGACCATGAAGGTCTCGCAATCGGAGGCCGAGAGCGCGGCGATCTGGAAGGGCCGCAAATCCGCCTTCGGGGCCACGGGGCGCGTCGCCGATTACATCTGCATGGACGGCACCATCCCGACCGGCCAGCTGCCCTACGTGCTCAACCGGATCGACGAGATCGTGAAGTCCTACGGGCTCGGCGTCGCCAACGTGTTCCATGCGGGCGACGGCAACCTGCATCCGCTCGTCATGTTCAACACCAACGTGCCGGGCGAGATGGAGAAGGCCGAAAAGGCCGGCGAAGACATCCTCCGGCTCTGCGTCGAGGTCGGCGGCTGCCTCACGGGCGAGCATGGCGTCGGGATCGAGAAGCGCGACTTGATGACCTGCCAGTTCAACGCCACGGATCTCGAGCAGCAGATGCGCGTGCGCGGCGTGTTCGACCCCGGCTGGCTCCTCAACCCGGCGAAGGTGTTCCCCCTCGAAGGAAGGTTCGCCGCGTGATCGTCGATCCCCCTCGCCATACCCCCCGCGACGAGCAGGACGCGTCGATCATCATCCGCGAGGCCGCCGACAAGGGCACGCTCCTCAACGTCGGAGGCAACGGCACCAAGGCTTCGATGGGACGGCCGAACCAGACCGACGCGTCGCTCTCGTCGTCGGGCCTGACCGGGATCACGCTCTACGAGCCGGCCGAACTCGTGATCTCCGCGCGCAGCGGCACGCCGGTGCTCGAGGTCATGCGGGTGCTGGCCGCGAAGGGGCAGGAACTGCCCTTCGAGCCCATGGATTACCGCTCACTGCTCGGCATCAAGGGTGAGCCGACCATCGGGGCGGTGGCGGCCATGAACATCTCCGGCCCGCGCCGCATCATGGCGGGCGCCGCCCGCGACAGCCTGATCGGCGTGCGCTTCGTCAACGGGCGCGGCGAGGTGGTGAAATCCGGTGGACGCGTGATGAAGAACGTCACCGGGCTCGACCTCGTGAAGCTGATGGGCGGCTCCTGGGGCACGCTGGGCTTCCTGACCGAGGTGACGTTCAAGGTGCTGCCCAAGCAGGAGCGCATGGCGACCCTCGTGATCCGCGGCCTCGACGACCGGCAGGCCATCGAGGCCCTGTCCATGGCGCTCGGCTCGCCCTTCGACGTGACCGGCGCCGCCCATGTTCCAGACCGCGACCGCCGGGGCGGCAACACGCTGATCCGGCTCGAAGGCTTCAGGATCTCGGTCGATTACCGGATGAACGAGCTCAAGCGCCTGCTGAGGCGCTTCCGCTTCATGGACATCCTCGAAGGGGTCGGGGCCGAGGCCCTCTGGCAGTCGGTGCGCGACGTGACGCTCCTGACCGATCAGGGCAACCGGGCCGTCTGGCGCGTCTCCACGGTGCCGACCAAGGGGCCCGACCTGGTCGCGCAGGTGGCGCAGTCCCTCGACGCGCAATGGTTCTACGACTGGGGCGGGGGGCTCGTCTGGATCTCGACACCTGTCGACGGCGATGCGGGCGCTTCCGTCCTGCGCGAGGCGACCGGAGCGTTCGGCGGCCATGCCACCCTGGTGCGCGCCCCGGCCGAGATCCGCTCCGCCGTCGACGTGTTCGAACCGCAATCGGACGCCCTGATGACGCTCTCGCGCGGCGTCAAGGCGTCCTTCGATCCCGCCGGAATCCTCAATCCCGGCCGGATGTACGCGGGGATCTGAGATGGCCGGCACGGCATCATTCGCGGAGGCACGGCCGTCGAACAGCGGGCGGACGGCGCTCGTCGCGGGCCTCGCCCTCGGGCTCATCGCATGCACGGCCGCGATCCTCCTGCTGATGGGCCGCACGCCGATCTGCACCTGCGGGACGATCGAGCTTTGGCACGGCACCGTGAAGGATTCGGGCAACTCGCAACATCTGACCGACTGGTACACGCCCTCCCACGTCATCCACGGCTTCCTGTTCTATGCGGGAGCCTGGGCGATCGGGCTTCTGCGCGGAAAGGCGCTGCCCTTCGGCGTCGCGCTTCTTTGTGCCATCGGGCTCGAAGCCGCGTGGGAAATCGCCGAGAACACCGACGCGGTCATCGAGCGCTATCGTGCGACCACCATCGCGCTCGACTATTACGGCGACAGCGTCGTCAACTCGGTGTCGGACATCCTCGCCATGGTGGCCGGCTTCGTCTTGGCGCGGATCTGGCCGGTCTGGCTGACGGCGCTCGTCGCCGCAATCATGGAAGCTTTCGTCGGGTTCTGGATCCGCGACAACCTCATTTTGAACGTCATCATGCTGATCCATCCCATGGATGCCATCAACCGCTGGCAAGGGGCGATGTGAGACAAAACCATGCAGACCAATTTCACGCCCGATCAGCTCAGAGATCCCGCCATGGCCAGTTCGGAGAAGATCCTCCGGACCTGCGTCCATTGCGGCTTCTGCACGGCGACCTGCCCGACCTATCTCCTGCTCGGCGACGAGCTCGATTCCCCGCGCGGGCGCATCTACCTGATGAAGGACATGCTGGAGAGCGGCAAGCCCGCGTCTCCGGAAGTGGTCAAGCACATCGACCGCTGCCTCTCGTGCCTGTCCTGCATGACCACCTGTCCGTCCGGCGTGCATTACATGCATCTGGTCGACCATGCCCGCGCCTATATCGAGGCGACCTATACGCGTCCCTGGCATGACCGGCTCCTGCGCTGGGTGTTGGCCAGCGTGC
This sequence comes from Microvirga sp. HBU67558, assembly GCF_018069605.1. Lineage (NCBI taxonomy): Bacteria > Pseudomonadati > Pseudomonadota > Alphaproteobacteria > Hyphomicrobiales > Methylobacteriaceae > Microvirga > Microvirga sp. HBU67558. Next base: position 33,699 of record NZ_JAGPUP010000512.1, read on the forward strand.
TGCCTTATCCGGGCCGCTTCCGGTTCGCGCTCGGCGCCGCGGTGCTGGCCAAGCCCCTGAAGGGCGTGATCGGCGGGCTGCCGCTCCTCGGCAACCGCCTGCAGGCGATGATCGAACTGGCGCCCGCAAAAGCGCCCGCCCGCTCGCCCTTCGAGCAGCCCGGCACCTTCAAGGCCCATGGCGAGCGCCGGGGCCGGGTGGCGATTCTGTCCGGGTGCGCCCAGCCGGTGCTCAAGCCCGGCTTCAACGAGGCCGCCGTCCGCCTCCTCAACCGCCATGGCGTCGACGTGGTCCAGCCCAAGGGGGAGGGGTGCTGCGGCGCCCTCGTCCACCACATGGGCCGCGACGAGGAGGCCCATGGCTTCGCCAAGCGCAACATCGACGCCTGGATCGCCGAGATGGACGGGGAGGGGCTCGACGCCATCATCATCACGGCGTCCGGCTGCGGCACGACGATCAAGGATTACGGCTTCATGTTCCGGGAGGACCCGGACTATGCCGAGAAGGCCGCCCGCGTCTCGGCCATCGCCAAGGACGTCACCGAATACGTCACGTCCCTCAAGCTCGTGGAGCCGGTCCGCGAGACCGACCTGGTGGTGGCCTATCACTCCGCCTGCTCCATGCAGCACGGGCAGGCGATCCGCACCGAACCGAAGACCCTGCTGAAGCAGGCGGGCTTCACCGTGAAGGACGTGCCGGAAGGGCATATCTGCTGCGGGTCTGCCGGCACGTACAACCTGCTGCAGCCCGAGATCGCCGCCCAGCTCAGGGCCCGCAAGGTCGCCAATATCGAGCGCACCAAGCCCGATCTCATCGCGACCGGCAACATCGGCTGCATGACGCAGATCGGGAAGGGAACCGGGATCCCCATCGTCCACACGGTCGAGCTTCTCGACTGGGCGACCGGCGGGCCCATGCCGGAAGCCCTGGAGGCGGCCGGCTTCCAGAAGCGCATCTCGGGATCGTTGACCATCGCGGCCGAGTGAGGCTGCTACATTCTTACGCAACGAAATTTCATTTCCAAACCGCTCCCATCTGGGCTAAAGGTCGGGAAAGGGTGAATTTCAGAGGCGTAAGGGCCGGCATATGTCTTCGGGTTGGACGTCGTTCAGGAACCGTTTTGGCAGGAAGCAGGATGAGGCTTTGGCCGGCTCCCTGCATGAGGAGGGCGAGAGCGCCCAGGTAGTCGCGGCCGCCGCTGCACCTGTCGAGGCGCCCGCCCACAAGGGCGAGACGATCGTGGTACGTCCCAACGGGGCGCTCGATTCCGTCGGCCAGAAGAACGAGCTGATTCGCGTCCGCTTCGCCAACATGATCGACCGGCTGGAGGAGATCCGCAGCCTGAAGGAGGATTTCGCCCTTCTCAGCGAGCCCGTGAACGACCTCATCCGCAGCTACCCGCAGCTCCAGTCGCGGCTTCTCGAAACCGAGGCGGTGCTCAGGCAGGAAAGCGACATGACCGTGGCCCTGCGCCGGGAGCTCGGCGACATCAACGGCCTCCATGCCCGGACGGTGGACGATCTGACCGCCGCGGTCTCGCAGCTGCGCAAGGCGGAGTCCCGGGTTCGCGAGCAGGATTCCTTCATCGAGGACCTGCGCCTCAACGTGAAGGACAAGGAGGCGATCGTCGGCGACCTGGAGAACCAGCTCGCCATCGAAACGGAGCGCGCCCGCAACATCACCGAGGAGAACCAGGCTCTGCGCCTCGAAGCCCAGGAGGCCGACCAGACGGTGGCCCGGGCCGAAAGGGAGCTCATCGAGACCCGAGAGCGCAACGGCCTGCTCGATCATGAGGTGAAACGCCTGCAGAAGGTGGCCGAGGAGCAGAATTATCGCCTCTCCAGCCTGACCAACCGCTACGGCGAACTGGAGACCCAGCTCGAGGCGACGCGCCAGCGCGCCTCCGAGCTCGAGACCAAGCTCATGGCCGAGCAGGTGCTGCGCCAGCGCCTCGAGACCCAGATCGATTCCGAGCGCTCGGCCCATCAGACCGATCTTTCGGCGCTCGACATGAAGATCGAGGGCCTCAACTCGCGTCTGGCCGCGACCGACAAGATCCTGGCCCATACCCGCGACCAGCTGCGCGACAAGAACGAGGCCCTGCGCGGCGTCGAGCGCAACCTGAAAGAGACGACCATCGAGAAGAACACCCTCGACCGCCGCCTCGAGGCGACCCAGCAGGAGGTCGAGCGCCAGGTCGCCATGGTCAACGAACTCCAGCGCTCGCGCATCGAGCTGCAGGAGCGCGTCGAGATGCTCAACAAGGCCATCGCGGCCAAGGACTTCCAGATCGAGAGCTCCGACAACAAGCTGGCGAGCCTCACCGAGCGCATCGATCAGCTCACCAAGCGCTTCGATCAGGAGCGCGGGACCCTGGAGGCGGCCAACCGCCGCCTCACCGAGGAGCTGCAGAACGAGAAGGCCGAGCGCTCCCTGGTCCAGGGCGCCCTCGAAATCGCCCGCGAGAGCCGCACCAAGATCCAGAAGAAATACGTGGCCCTGCGCAAGAAGACCCGCCTCGACACGCCGGAAGAGGATCCGACGCTGTTCGACGAGGACGAGACCGAAACCAATGTCCGGCCCCTGAAATCGCCGGACGCGGAATAGATCGTTCACCTCCACGGCCCCGCAGAGATGCGGGGCTTTTTCTTCGGTGGATGGCGTTTGCGCCGCTCAAACCGTCATCACCGGCCCTGTGCCGGCGATCCCGATGGATCGAGGCGCAGCGCTCCTCAGTGTCGGAATGACCGGGACAAGCCCGGCCATGACGCGGAGAGGGCACCACGACAAGGAAGGTTCAGGCCGGGACCGAGATCGGCTCGCGCACCGCGCCGGACACATGGCGCCCATCGCTCCGCCGGCCTTGGCGAACGAGCCCCGGCGCGCCACTTTGGGCCGATCGTCCAATCGCATCCGTCTCGGAAACAAGAACGAAGGATCCAAGCAATGGCCCAGCACCCTGCAATCGCCCCCGGCCGCGTCGCGGTCGTCACCGGAGCCGCGAGCGGCATCGGGCTTGCCGCCGCCAGGCGGTTCGCGGAGCTCGGCATGAAGGTCTGCCTGGCGGATCTCGAAGGCGAGGCGCTCCGGCGCGCCGCCGAGGAGGTGGCCGGGGTCGCCGGCAGCCCGGACCACGTGCTGGCGGTCGCGACCGATGTCAGCCGGCTGGAGGAGGTCGAGAGACTGAAGGAAAGCGTTCATTCCGCCTTCGGCGAGGTGGCGCTTCTGATGAACAATGCCGGGACCGAGGCCGGCGGCGAGATGTTCGGCGATCCGCAGCGCTGGCGCGCCATCCTCGAGACCAATCTCTGGGGCGTCATCAACGGCGTTCAGGTCTTCGCCCCCGCCATGATCGACCAGAACACCCCGGCCGCCATCATCAATACGGGATCGAAGCAGGGCATCACTACGCCGCCCGGCAACACCGCCTACAACATCTCCAAGGCCGGCGTGAAGGTTTTCACCGAGGCGCTCGCCCACGACCTGCGCACCCGGCCTGGCTGCCAGGTCACGGCGCATCTGCTCATTCCGGGCTTCGTCTATACGGGCTTCACCCGGGCCAGGGGCATCAGCGAGAAGCCGGCCGGCGCCTGGGCGCCGGAGCAGGTCGTCGACTTCCTGCTGCCGGCCCTTGAGCGGAAGGACTTCTACGTGCTCTGCCCGGACAACGAGACCACGCGCGAGATGGACGAGAAGCGCATCCGCTGGGCCGCCGAGGACCTCATCGAGAACCGTCCGCCGCTGTCGCGCTGGCACCCCGACTACAAGGAGGCCTTCGCCAAGGTGATGGAAGGCTGACCACACTTGGGTTCCTCGACCGTGCCCTTCGAGCCGGCAGCCTTTCGGGAGCAGATCGGGACGATCCTGAACGCGCACGCCGGGGCGTTCGGCGTGCCGCAGGAACGGCATGCGCTTCTGCGCCGTCAGATCGCCGATGGGGACGCCCTCCACGCGCGGGGGACGTGGCCCGGGCATGTCACCACATCGGCGTTCATCCTCGATCCGGCGGGGCGGCGGATCCTGCTGATCCATCACCGCTCCCTCGGGCGCTGGCTCCAGCCCGGCGGCCATTACGAGCCGCCGGACGAGCCGGCGATGTCGGCTCTTCGCGAGGCCGTGGAGGAAACCGGAATGGGCGGCCTCGTGATCGACCCGTGGCATGCGCGGACGGGCCTGCCCATCGACATCGACAGCCACCGCATCCCGGCCCGTCCCGAGCGGAACGAACCCAAGCATTGGCATCACGACATCCGCTATGTGGTGAGGGCAAAGGAGCGCGACGCCGTCCGTCCCGATCTGCGGGAGGTGCATGGTGCGGCTTGGCGCGACGTCGCGGACCTGGAGACGATCGCCCCGCAGGCCCTGCGGAATATGCGCCTGCTCGGACTGGCCCACCCCTGACAAAGGCCGGGGCCATGCTTACATCCTCCACCAGCACGCCCTGAAGGAGCCATGCCATGAATGATCAGGAACGCCAGGTCATCAGCGACATCTTTCGACGCCTCGAGCAGGTAGCGGACCAGCCTCGCGATCCGGAGGCCGAGCGCTTCATCGCCGAGAAGCTGCGCCAGCAGCCCTATGCGCCCTACGCCCTGGCCCAGGCCGTCTTCGTCCAGGAGCAGGCTTTGGGCAATCTCCAGGCCGAGAACGAGCAGTTGCGGGCCGAGCTCGACCGGGCGAGCCGCCAGCCTCAGCAAGGTGGCTTCCTGTCCAGCATCTTCGGCGGCGGCGCGTCGCGTCCGCCGGGACCGGCCTACAACACCCCGCCGGCCCGCCAGGCCTCGCCCTGGGGCCAGCCCCAGCAATTCCCGCAGCAGCCTTACGGGGCTCCCCAAGGCGGCATGGCGGGCGGTGCGTCCGGCCCCTGGGGCGGCGGCATGCAGCGCGGCGGCGGCTTTCTTGGAACCGCCCTCACGACGGCGGCGGGCGTCGCCGGCGGCATGATGATCGCCAACGCCCTGACCCACGCCTTCAGCGGCGACAACAATCCGCTGAACGACGCGTCCTCCCTGGCCGGCCTGGGCGGGGCCGATCAGGCGGCGGACAATGCCAATCTCGGCGGCATCACGGACTCGCTCTACAACGAGCCCCAGGGCGACCAGGGCGGCCAGGACGATTTCTCCGACTTCGGCGGCGATGGCGGCGACGAAGGGGATTGGACCTGAGATCCCGCTGTCGGCCGCGTCAGATGCGCCCGCCCTCCGGCGGGCGTTTTCGTGTCAGTGGCCGGCGGTTTTCGAGAAGACGTTGATGATCAGCACGCCTGTCAGGATGAGTGCCATGCCGGCGAGGGCGGGCAGGTCGAGCGGTTGCCGGTAGATCAGCCATCCCGCGAGGGCGATCAGCACGATGCCGACGCCGGACCAGATCGCATAGGCGATCCCGATCGGAATCGTGCGCATGGTCAGGGACAGGCAGTAGAAGGCGAGCCCGTAGCCGACGACCACGATGACCGATGGCCAGACGCGCGTGAAGCCCTCCGATGCCTTGAGGGCCGATGTCGCGACGACCTCGCTGACGATGGCCGCAAAGAGATAGGCGTAGTTCATGGCATCCCCCGTTGACCCGGTCATGCCGCCTTACAACGGACCGCGGGCGATTCCCAAAAGCCGATGGCCGGGACGAGCCCGGCCATCGCATAAGGCATGGAATGCCGCGTGCGGGGCGGTCAGATCACGATCACGGTCGTTCCGACCTTCACGCGGTTGTAGAGATCGACCACGTCGTCGTTGAGCATGCGGATGCAGCCGGACGAGACGGCCTGGCCGATGGTGTGCGGCTCGTTGGTGCCGTGGATCCGGTAGAGCGACGAGCCCAGGTACAGGGCGCGGGCGCCGAGCGGGTTGTCCGGTCCGCCTTCCATGAAGCGCGGAAGATCGGGGCGGCGGCGCAGCATCTCGGCCGGCGGGCGCCAGGACGGCCATTCGCGCTTCATGGACACGGTCTTGCGCCCGCTCCACTCAAAGCCTTCACGGCCGACGCCGATTCCGTAGCGGAGGGCGCGGCCGCCTTCCTGCACCAAATAGAGGAACTTGTTGTTGGTATCGACGATGATCGTGCCCGGGCGCTCGGCGCCGCGATACGACACGAGCTGGCGCTGGAATTCCGGCGCGATCGCGTAGTCGATGCTGTTGTCGTAGCCCGTGCCGTTGCCGTAGTCCTGCGGCAGGGACCCGACGACGCTGCCGGTGGTGCGCACGTCGTAAGGATAGCTCGCGACCCGTTCGGCCTGATAGGCCCGTGCGGCCGGGCGCGCCGCGCGGGGATAGCTCTCGGCATAGCCATCCTCCGTGTGGGCATAGGGATAGTCGTAGCCCGGGGAGACATAGGTGTTGCCGTAGAAATTGCCGCTCCGGTAGGCGGGCTGCGCGGAGGCAGCAGCCGGGAGGAGGGCGGCCAGAAGCAGTGCAGAGCAAGAGGTCCAAGCGCGCATCGAAGTATCCTGTCTAGCTGTTTTGCAGAATAAACCGGAAGCGCGGCTTTTGTTTCCGCCAAGCTGTCTGAATTTAAGCTGAGGCCGGAGGATCGCTTTCCTGTCGATGCTTTGAAAAGAGGGGTGAAGGCGCGCGGAAAGTGCTGTAAGAGCCGTGCTTCTCGAGGGCGCTCATTCCGGACGCCGTCTCCACATCGTCGTGACATCATGATATTCGGTCCCGCCCTGCGGGCGGCCGCGGGCATCGCGGTTCTGTCCATCATGGATGCGGTCATCAAGGGGATGTCCGCCCATTACCCGACCTTCCAGGTCGCCTTCCTGCGCTTCATGTGCGGCAGCCTCGTGGTCGCCGGGGTCGTGGCGGTTCTGAAGCCGGGCTGGCCCAACGGCGAGACCGTCGCGGCCAACGCGATCCGCTCCGTGATTGCGGTCGTCACGGCCTTGAGCTTCTTCTATGCCCTGGGACAGCTGCCGCTCGCCGAGACCCTCGTCCTGTCTTTCCTGTCGCCGATGTTCATCGCCCTGTTCGGCATGCTGATGCTGCGCGAGAGGGTCGACAGCCGGATCGTGGGAGCGATCGCCATCGGGTTCCTGGGGACCCTCGTGGTGGTCTTCGGCCAGACCGGGGAGACCGGGGCGGCCCGGTCCTGGACGGGCGTGGCGGCGGCCCTCGTCTCGGCCATCACCTATGCCCTGAGCCTGGTGCTGCTGCGCCAGCGCGCCCAAAGGGACAAGTTCCTGCACATCGTCATCTTCCAGAATATCGGGCCGTTCATCCTGGTGGCGCCGTTCGGTCTCTGGGCCTGGCAGCCCCTGAACACCGCGCATCTGCCCTGGTTCCTGCTCATGGGCGTGCTCGGCGTGATCGGCCACGTGCTGATGGCGACCGCCTATGCCAAGGCTGAGGCGGCCAGGCTCGCCCCGCTCGAATACACGGCCCTGATCTGGGCCGTGCTGATCGGCTACGGGGTTTTCAGCGAAATCCCCACCTGGGCGACCCTGGGCGGCGGCATCCTCATCGTGGCGGCCGCGATGCTGACCTCCCGGCGCTGAGGCAGCCGGCGTCCGGTCGGTCATGAAAGCATCACATCAGGCCTTTAGGAGGAGCCAAGGGTCATTTTCTGCCATGGTCCCTCGGGCAGGTCTCTTGACTCCCTCCGCCCATATGACTATCTCGCCGCCAGCGTTGGCACTCCTCCAAGGACAGTGCTAACAGCGAAGAGACCAAGGTGCGGCCAGAGGGGCCGTGCCCATCGTCAAAGGGGAAGTTCCATGAAGTTCCGTCCGCTGCACGACCGCGTCGTCGTCCGCCGCATCGAAGCCGAGGAAAAGACGGCCGGCGGCATCATCATCCCGGACACCGCCAAGGAAAAGCCGCAAGAGGGCGAAGTCATCGCCGTCGGCCCCGGCGCCCGTGACGAGAGCGGCAAGGTTGCTGCCCTCGACGTGAAGGCCGGCGACCGCGTCCTGTTCGGCAAGTGGTCCGGCACCGAAGTGCGCATCGACGGTCAGGACCTCCTGATCATGAAGGAATCCGACATCATGGGCATCGTCGGCTAATCGGCCGCCATCGCCCCGATCGCAAGAATTTTCCAATTTAACTGGAGGCAAAGCCCATGGCTGCCAAAGACGTTAAGTTCTCCTCCGACGCTCGCGACAAGATGCTCCGTGGCGTCGACATCCTCGCCGATGCGGTAAAGGTCACGCTGGGCCCCAAGGGCCGCAACGTGGTGATCGAGAAGTCCTTCGGGGCCCCGCGCATCACCAAGGACGGCGTCACCGTCGCCAAGGAGATCGAGCTCTCCGACAAGTTCGAGAA
>NZ_JAGPUP010000513.1:0-42021 GCF_018069605.1 Microvirga sp. HBU67558
CCGCCGTCATGGCCGGGCTTGTCCCGGGCATCCCGATCGGAAGAGCGCCGCGCCTCACCGGATCGGGATCACCGGCACAAGGCCGGTGATGACGAGGAGGGTGTCGGGTCGGGCGGAGGGCGTCAGGACGGGCCGAGGGCGACCCAAGGGCCGCGGGAAGACGGGAGAGGTGCGGGAGCGGGATGGCCGGGACAATGTCTTTGCCGAGGTGCGCAGCCGTCCCGTCCCGTCAAGTTCTCCGCCTCACGGGCCGGAGATCATTGAACGAACGCTTTGACGGCCTAAATGGCAGGGAACTCCCTGCTTCCCGAAAGTCGGCATGTCGGCCAGCCTCATCTTGAACATTTCGCACCGGCCCGCGTCCACGGCTGCGACAGGCAGTCACGATGCACCATAGGCCTGCGCTCAATCTCGACTTCCTGAGCGGAGGCGGCGAGATGGGCGCGCTCATGCGGGCTCACGACTGGACCACGTCGCCCCTGGGTCAGCCGGAAGGCTGGCCGCAGAGCCTCCGGACCGTGGTGAGCCTGATGCTCACCTCCAAGTTCCCCATGTTCGTCGCCTGGGGGCCGCGCCTCGCCTTCCTGTACAACGACGGCTACAGGCCCATCTTCGGGGCGAAGCACCCGCATGCCCTCGGCCTGCCGTTCCGGGAGGTATGGTCGGAAATCTGGCCCGACATCGAGCCGCTGGTCACCAAGGCGCTCGCCGGCGAGGCGACGTTCCACGAGGACCTGCACCTGGTGATGGAGCGCCACGGCTACCCCGAGGATACCTGGTACACCTTCTCCTACTCGCCCGTGCGCGACGAGACGGGCGGCATCGCCGGCATGTTCTGCGCCTGCACGGAGACGACCGGTGAGGTCAAGCTGCGCGCCGCCCTGCGGGCCGAGCAGGACCGGCTGCGCGAACTCTTCCAGCAGGCCCCCGGCTTCATGGCGATGCTGAGCGGGCGCGACCATGTCTTCGAGCTGGCGAACGACGCCTATCTTCAGCTCGTGGGCCACCGTCGCGACATTATCGGCAAGACCGTCCGCGACGTTCTGCCCGAGGTCGCCGGCCAGGGTTTCTTCGAGCTGCTCGACAGGGTCTACACGAGCGGTGAGCCGTTCGTCGGCCGCAACCTTCGGGTCGGCCTCCAGCGGCGGCCTGGAAGCCCCGTCGAGGACCGCTTCGTCGACCTGGTCTACCAGCCGGTCACGGACAGAGACGGCAAGGTCACGGGCATCTTCGCCGAGGGATACGACGTCACCGAGCGGGTTCAGGCCGAGGAAAGCGTCCGCGAGAGCGAGGCGCGGTTCCGCAATCTCGCCGACAATGCCCCGGTGATGGTCTGGGTGACGGAAGTCGACGGGACCTGCTCCTACCTGTCCCGCACCTGGTACGAGTTCACCGGCCAGAGCCCGGAGACCGGGCTGGGTTTCGGCTGGCTCGACGCCGTTCATCCGGACGATCGCGGCTGGTCGGGCGAGATGTTCCGGACCGCCAATGCCCGCCAGGAGCCGTTCCGGCTGGAATACCGGCTCCGCCGGGCCGACGGCACCTATCGCTGGGCCATCGATGCCGCCGCGCCGCGCATCGGCGAGGACGGCACCTTCCTGGGCTATGTGGGCTCGGTGCTCGACATCACCGAGCGCAAGGAGATCGAGGAGCGCCTGCGGGCGAGCGTGGCGGAGTTCCAGACCGTCACCAACGCGGCGCCCGCCCTGGTCTGGGTCGGCGCGGAAGACGGCCGCATCCTCTACATGAACGAGCGCTGGCACGAATTCACCGGGCAGACCACCGAGGAGGCGCTCGGCTACGGCTGGGCCAGCACGATGCATCCCGAGGACGTGGAGCGCGTCCTGCCCTACTGGCAGCGCTGCCGCGAGACGGGTGAGATCTACGAGGGCGAGGCGCGCTATCGTGGCCGGGACGGGGAGTACCGCTGGCACGCCTTCCGGGCCATGCCGCATATCGGCCCGGAGGGCGCCATCGCGAAATGGTTCGGCGTCAGCGTGGACATCCACGAGCGCAAGGAATGGGAGGAGCATCGGGAGCTCCTCATCAACGAGCTGAACCACCGGGTGAAGAACACCCTGGCCATCGTGCAATCGATGGCCGCCCAGAGCCTGCGGCAGCTGAGCGAGGAGAGCCGCCCCAAGCTCCAGGCCTTCGAGGATCGCCTGTTCGCGCTCGCCCGCGCCCATGACGTGCTCACGCGCGAGAACTGGGAAGGCGCGGAGCTCCGGGAGATCATCGACGAGGTGGTCGAGCCCTATCTCCGGCAGAAGACGAGGCACCTCGACATCGAGGGCCCGCGCCTCCGCCTCATCCCGCGGACGGCCCTGGCGATCGCCATGGCGATTCACGAACTCGCCACCAACGCGGCCAAATACGGCGCGCTCTCCGTCCCGTCGGGATGCGTTCACATCACCTGGGCGGTCGAGCCGGGCGAGGTTCCGCGCCTGGTGCTGCAATGGCAGGAGCGCGACGGCCCGCGCGTCACCGCCCCGACCCGCCGCGGCTTCGGCACGCGGCTGATCGAGCGGAGCCTGGCGCAGGACATCGGCGGCGACGTCCGGCTGACCTATGCGCCCACCGGGGTCGTCTGCGTGATGAACGTTCCGTTGACCGAGACGGGCGGGACAGCGGAGCACCATTCAGCCTATTGAGAGCCCGACTGTGCTTGGCCTTCCGGTCGCGGTGCTGCGCCAGGAACCCTGGCGCAGCCTTGCGCGTCACCCTGCGGTGATCGTGCCATACCGATCGCAGGAGACGGGACCATGATCCGTGCCGTATCGGCTGCCTTGGCCCTTGTGGCGTCCATGCTGGCGTCCATGCTGGCGTCCTCCGCCCTGGCGGCAGAATGGGCCGACGACGAGGCGCAGGCCGATGCCTGCGAGCGGACGCTCGCGCTGTTGACGACCGGCAAGGTCGACGAGGCCGTCGATGCGATCTTCCTGGTGGCGCAGCCTTGGGACCCGAGGGCGGTCAGGGCGCGCCAGGAATACGCGAAGCTCGCCGATTCGATGCGCGGCTTCGTGCGCGCCGGCCTCGACGCGGTGCACAGGCAGAACGACTCCACGATCGTGCGCTCCCACCGGAGGGTGTCGCGCCCGACCCTCGGCGAGCGGGTGATTCATGTCGAGCAATGGGAGTTCGACAACGGACGCAAGGTCTATGCGGGCTGCGTGCGCTGGCCCAATGCGGCGCCGGGAAAAGGCTGGGTCACCGAGATGGAATTCGGGCCCGACGAGGCCGAGGTGGTCGAGCGGCTGGGCGAGAAGGTCAGGCGGATGGGCGCCAAATAGCAGAGCCTCGCGGCAGGGTTCGATCGATCCGATGCGCGATGCATTTCCCGCGTGCGCCAAAATAGCGGGGAAGCCCTGTGCGACAAGCTCTCCATCCGGACATCTGCCCCGTCAGGAATGCAATTGTCCGCAGCCCGGCAAAGGACCGAGCATCGCAGGTGATCGATTCCCGACGCCACTCCGATCCTGGAGAAAAAGGGACGGTCGATGTCGCTCAGGGAGGAGAACGCGATGGGAGCTTTGACCGGAACCGCACGCCTGATGCCGTATGTGGGCCTTCTGCTCGCCAGCACGGCCATTCCGGCCGTCGCCGACATGTCGAGCGCCGTCCGGACCACGTCGCAGCAGGTGAAGGGCCTGCAGGCGCCGGCGGAAATCATCGTCGATCACTGGGGCATCCCGCACATCTATACGGCCAACCAGCACGACGCCTTCTTCATGCAGGGCTACAATGCGGCCCGCGACCGGCTCTGGCAGATCGACCTGTGGCGCAAGCGCGGCCTCGGCCTGCTGGCGAAGGATTTCGGCCCCGATTATGCGGACCAGGACCGGGCCGCCCGCATGTTCCTCTATCGCGGCGACATGGACAAGGAATGGGCCGCCTACGGGCCCAACGCCAAGACCTACACGGAAGCCTTCGTGGCCGGCGTGAACGCGTTTGTCCAGGAGGTCCGGGACGGCACGCGGCCGGCGCCGGCGGAGTTCAGGATCGCCGGGACGCAGCCCGATCTGTGGAAGCCCGAGGACGTGGTCCGCATCCGCAGCCACGGCCTGACCCGCAACGTGGCCTCCGAGGTGCGGCGCGCGCAGGTCGCCTGCGCGGCCGGCCTCGACGCCGACCGCCTGCGCACCAAGTTCGAGCCCGAGTGGCAGACGAAGGTCCCGGCCGGCCTCGACCCGTGCTCCATCCCCAAGGACGTGCTGAAGGATTACGAGCTCGGCACCAAGGACGTCTCGTTCGTGGCCCCGCAGAAGAAGGCCTCCCTGGACACCCATGAGGACTTCCTCAACGAGGCGATGGCCAACATCGACCGGATCGGGTCGAACAACTGGGTCGTGTCGGGCTCCCGGACGGCCACGGGCCGGCCGATCCTGGCGAACGATCCGCACCGCGCCCACGGGGTGCCGTCCCTCCGCTACATCGTGCATCTGAACGCGCCCGGCATGTCGGTGATCGGTGCCGGCGAGCCGGCGCTGCCGGGCGTCTCCATCGGGCATAACGGGAAGATCGCCTTCGGGTTGACGATCTTCGCCATCGACCAGGAGGACCTCTACGTCTACGAGCTCAACCCGGCCAATGCCAACCAGTACAGGTTCCGCGACGGCTGGGAGGACATGAGGGTCGTGCGCGAGACCATCGAGGTGAAGGGCGAGCAGCCGCGCAATGTCGATCTGCTCTTCACGCGCCACGGGCCGGTTCTGTCGAAGGACGATGCCGGCCAGCGGGCCTTCGCCATGCGGTCGGTCTGGTTCGATCCCGGCACCTCGGCCTATTTCGGCTCGTCGGACTACATGACGGCGCAGGACTGGAACGGCTTCCTCGAGGCCATGAACCGCTGGGGCGCTCCGTCCGAGAACCAGGTCTACGCGGACACGGACGGCAATATCGGCTGGGTCCCGGGCGGCCTTACGCCGAAGCGCGTGAGCTATGACGGCCTGATGCCCGTGCCGGGCGACGGGCGCTACGAGTGGGAGGGCTTCATCCCCCTGTCCGACCTGCCCAAGGAGTACAACCCGGCCCAGGGCTTCTTCGCGACCGCCAACCAGAACAACCTGCCGCCGGATTACCCGGTCAACGAGCGACGGATCGGTTTCGACCAATGGGCCGATCCGGCGCGGTTCGAGCGCATCACGGAGGTGCTGAAGGCGAAGCCGAAATTCACCCTGGCCGACGCCATGGACCTGCAGAACGACGACACGAGCATGCTCGGCCGCAGGCTCGTCGCGCTGGTGAAGCCGCTCCGGTCCGAGGACCCGAAGCAGCGGGCCGCGCTCGAGCTGCTGCAGACCTGGGACGCCCGGGAGACGGCCGACAGCGCCGGCGCGGCGCTGTTCGAGGTCTGGACCAGCAAGCATCTCGGCCGCGCCACGGTGGCCGCGACCACGCCCGAGGCGGCGCGCGCCATCATCGGCAACGGCAGCCTCTCGGCGGTGGTCGACTACCTGGAGAAGCCCGACCAGGCTCTCGGGGCCGATCAGGCGGCGGCCCGGGACAGGGTTCTGCTCCAGAGCCTCACGGCGGCGGCCGACGAGGTCGGCAAGCTTCTCGGCGACGACATGGCGCAATGGAAGTGGGGCAACCTGCACCAGGCCGAGTTCAGCCACGCCCTGAAGCCGCTGGCCGACAAGGCCACCCAGGCGCAGATGACCGTCGGGCCGCTGGTGATGGGCGGCGGCAACAACGTGCCGCACGCGGCGGGCTACAGCACGTCCACGTTCAAGGTGACGTCCGGGGCCTCGTTCCGCATGGTGCTCGACGTGGGCAACTGGGACGCCAGCCGGGCCATCAACACGCCCGGCCAGTCGGGCAACCCCTACAGCCCGCATTACCGCGATCTCGCGCCACTCTGGGCAACCGGCGATTACGTGCCGCTGGTCTATTCCCGGGACGCGGTGGAGAAGGCCGCGAGCGAGCGCCTCCAGCTGACGCCTTAGGGTCCGGATTGCCAGGCTTGTGGGCTCTGAGAAGGACCGGCGCGCAGCCGGTCCTTTTTGACGACGATCCGCTCTTGCCGTTACTGGCTCGGAGCCGGGGCGCTCGCCGCCACGCGCCACACGACGTTGCCCGTGTCGTCGGCGACCAGGAGGGCGCCGGTCCCGTCGATGGTCACGCCCACGGGTCGGCCGCGGGCCTGGTCGCCCTCGATGAACCCGGTGACCACGTCCTGCGCCTTGCCGGACGGGCGGCCGTTCTCGAACGGCACGTAGACCACCTTGTAGCCGTTGAACGCGGTGCGGTTCCAGCTCCCATGCTCGCCGATGAACGCGCCTCTCCGGTAGGGCTCCGGCAGGGTGGAATTCATCGCGAAGGTCAGGCCGAGCGCCGCCACGTGGCTCGAGAGCGCGTAATCGGGCTTCACCGCCTTCTGCACCATGTCCGGGCGCGGCGGGTGCACGCGCTCGTCCACGTGGCTGCCGAAATAGCTCCACGGCCAGCCGTAGAAGGCGTTCTCCTGCACGGAGGTCAGGTAGTCCGGCACGAGGTTCGGGCCGAGCTCGTCGCGTTCGTTCACCACCGTCCAGAGAACGCCGGTCTCGGGATGGAACGTCAACCCGTTGGGATTGCGCAGGCCCGACGCGAAGACGCGGGACAGGCCGGTGGCGCGGTCCACCTGCCAGATGGCGGCCCGGCCCTTCTCGGCCTCGAGCCCGCGCTCGCCCGCATTCGAGTTGGAGCCCACCGACGCGTAGAGGAACCGGCCGTCGGGGCTCAGGGCCAGGTCCTTGGTCCAATGATGGTTGATCGGCCCGCCGGGCAACGGCGCCAGCACCCGGGGGGCGGCCGTGATCGCGGTCTCGCCGAGCCGGTAGGGATAGGCCAGGATCGCGTCGGCGGCGGCCACGTAGAGAATGTCCTCGTGCCAGACCACCCCGAAGGGCGAGTTCAGTCCCTTCAGCAGATCGTGGCGCTCGTCGACCGTGCCGTCGCGGTTGGTGTCGCGCAACAGCGTGATCAGGTTGCTCTCCTTCTTCGGCCCGCCGCTGTCGCCCTTGGCGATGGCCATGATCCATTGCCGGATGTAGTCCTTGGGCCGCGACAGCGGCTTGCCCTCCGGCGCCCGCGACTGGACGACGAGCACGTCGCCGTTCGGCAGGGTGCGCACCAGGCGCGGGCTGACCAGGTCCCGGGCGTAGGCCGTCACGGTCATCCCCTGGGGCGCCTTCGGCGCCTGTCCGTCCTTCCAGCCGACCACCTCGGCGACCTTCAGGTCGGGCAAGAGCTCCGTGCTGGGCTCCGGCAGGACCGGGTCGGGGCCGATCTGGCTCGCGACATCGAAGGATCCGTTGCCGTCGTTGCAGCCGGCGAGCGCCAGAACCAGGAGGCACGGTCCCGCGAGCGCGGAAACGGGCCGGACGCGGAATCGATCAGTCATAGGCGTGCTCTCCCAGGGCAGGTCCATAGGCGAACGACGTGCTGAGCCAGAGCGTGACGAGCAGGGCCAGCACCGTCAGGGCCGACAGGGTCAGGCCCCAGGGCACGACCGCCGTCCAGCCGTCGGCCGCATGGGCCAGGTTGTTGAAGAAGGCCAGGAGCAGGACCACGAGGGTGCCGATGGCGGCCGGCCAGCCGAACCGCACGGCCCGGGTCCGGAAGCGGACCAGATAATAGAGCGCCCCGAAGACGGCCGCCGCCACCCCGACGGTGATCCCCGCGAGCAGGAGCCAGGCGGAGAACTCCACCCACATCAGGTTCGACGTGCGCCAATAGGCGATGTCGGCGGCGAGCGCGAGGATGAAGCACGCAACGGGAAACGACGCCAGCAATCTCTGGATCGTATGCCCGGCAACCGCCGCTCGCGACGGCCGGGACGGAACATGGAACGACGGCATCGGGCCTCCCTCGCGCGATGAGACTTTTATCTCTACGGCTGAGTTTCCCTTAAGTTCCCCGCTCTCCCCAAAGGGCACTCTCACATCAACGCGACAGGACGGGGATTGGCTGCACGCGGACGCCGACACCCTCGCACCTCATGGCCGGGCTCATCATCGGGATCATCGGCACTGGGCCGGTGATGACGTCGAGGCGAGATGACGGACGGATTGTCGTGAAGCAACGCGGTGTCGGAAATGAAAATGGCCGGGACAGGCCCGGCCATTTTGCAGCATCCCGTCGTCTCGTCGCTTACAGCCCGAGCTTCTTCTTGCGCTGGGCCAGCGTGCGCAGGCGCAGAGCGTTGAGCTTGATGAAGCCGGCGGCGTCGCGGTGGTCGTAGGCGACGGCGCCTTCCTCGAAGGTGACGAGGTCCTGGTCGTAGAGCGTGTAGGGGCTCTGGCGGCCGATGATGTGGACGCCGCCCTTGTAAAGCTTGAGCGTCACCTCGCCGGTGACGAATTCCTGGCTCCTGTCGATGAGGGCCTGGAGCATCTCGCGCTCGGGCGAGAACCAGAAGCCGTTATAGATGAGCTCGGCGTATTTCGGCATCAGCTCGTCCTTCAGGTGCGCGGCGCCGCGGTCGAGGGTGATCGACTCGATGCCGCGATGGGCGAGGTGAAGGATCGTGCCGCCCGGGGTCTCATACATGCCGCGGCTCTTCATGCCGACGAAGCGGTTCTCGACCAGATCGAGGCGGCCGATGCCGTTGATCTTGCCGAGCTCGTTGAGCTTCGCGAGAAGATCGGCCGGGCCCAGCTTCTGGCCGTCGATGGCGACCGGGTCGCCTTTCTGGAACTCGATGCGGATCACGGTCGGCTTGTCGGGGGCGGATTCGGGATCATTGGTGCGCGAATAGACGTAGTCCGGCACGTCGAGCGCGGGATCCTCAAGCACCTTGCCCTCGGAGGAGGCGTGCAGGAGGTTGGCGTCGACGGAGAACGGGGCCTCGCCGCGCTTGTCCTTGGCGATCGGGATCTGATGCTGCTCGGCGAAGGCGATGAGCTGCTCGCGGGAACGCAGATCCCATTCGCGCCAGGGAGCGATCACGGTCACGTCGGGCTTGAGGGCGTAATAGCCGAGTTCGAAGCGCACCTGGTCGTTGCCCTTCCCGGTGGCCCCGTGGGACACGGCGTCCGCGCCCACCTTCTCGGCGATCTCGATCTGCTTCTTGGCGATCAGAGGCCGGGCGATGGAGGTGCCGAGCAGGTACAGGCCCTCGTACTGGGCATTGGCGCGGAACATCGGGAACACGTAGTCGCGCACGAACTCGTCGCGCAGGTCCTCGATGAAGATGTTTTCCGGCTTGATCCCTAAGAGCTCGGCTTTCTTGCGGGCGGGCTCCAGCTCCTCGCCCTGGCCGAGATCGGCGGTGAAGGTCACCACCTCGCAGCCATAGGTGGTCTGCAGCCACTTGAGGATGATGGAGGTGTCGAGGCCGCCGGAATAGGCGAGCACGACCTTGTTCACGCGCTTCTCAGCCATAGCAAAGGTTCCGATGATAAGGGTGCTCGCGACTTAGAACATCGGGCCTCAAAGGGAAAGCTCCTTGTTGGTCGGGGAAGGCGGTATGTGTCCGTTGCATTCCTGACCGGAAAGCCAGGGGCTGCCATAACTTCAGGGAATGCGATAGGCCGGATCCGGGAGCGAAAAGCCGGCTCCGGGAGGCGGCCCGTTCTTCCTCCAGGCATCCGGCAGTGAAAGGCGTCCATGATCCGTCAGCCGCAGCTCGAATTCTGGTACGAATTCGCCTCCACCTATTCCTATCTCGCGGCCATGCGCATCGAAAAGGCCGCCGCGGAGGCCGGCGTCGGGCTCCTGTGGCGCCCGTTCCTGCTGGGCCCCGTCTTCAAGGCTCAGGGCCTCGAGACCTCGCCCTTCGCGGCCTATCCGGTCAAGGGGCGCTACATGTGGCGGGACATGGAGCGGGAGGCGGCTCGGTACGGGCTGCCCTTCTACCGTCCCAAGACTTTTCCCCAGAACGGGCTCCTGGCGGCGCGCGTCGCGCTGGTCGGCGTCGAGCCCGGCTGGACGCCGGCCTTCACGAAGGCCGTGTACACGATGGAATTCGCCGAGGGCGGGAACATTGCCGATCCGCAGGATGTTATGGGCGTCCTGACCGGCCTGAACCTCGATGCCGAAGCCGTCCTGGCGGAAGCGCAGGGGGAGACCAACAAGATGCGCCTGCGCCGGATGGGCGACGAGGTGCAGTCCCGCGGCCTCTTCGGGGCTCCGACCTTCTTCACCGAGGATGGGGAGATGTTCTGGGGCAATGACCGGCTCGAACAGGCCCTCGACTGGGCGGTCGCCCAGGCCCGGCGCTCGGACTGGCCGGTTTGACCCACGGTCAAGCCGGCTCTATGTCGACCCTAACGAGATAAGGCCGCAGCGAGACGCCAATCGCCGGCACCGTCCGACAATCCTTCCATCCTCACCGCAAAGCCATGCGCTCCTTCGCCAGGAGTGCATGCCCCCGTTGGAAAACGAGACGCATGATGTTGATGAAAAACAGTGTCGCCGACCAGAAAGGCCGCCTCAAATCGATCCTCGGCGGATCGGCCGGCAACATGGTCGAGTGGTACGACTGGTACGTCTATTCCGCCTTCACGCTCTATTTCGCCCCGATCTTCTTTCCCAAGGGCGACCAGACCGCCCAGCTCCTGAACGCCGCCGCGGTCTTCGCGGTCGGGTTCCTCATGCGCCCCATCGGGGCCTGGATCATGGGCATCTATGCGGACCGGAAGGGCCGCAAGGCCGGCCTCACCCTGTCGGTGACGCTCATGTGCACGGGCTCGCTGATGATCGCCGTCACGCCCGGCTACGAGCGGATCGGCGTGTTCGCCCCGATCGTCCTGGTCCTGGCGCGCCTGCTCCAGGGCATCAGCGTCGGCGGCGAGTACGGCGCCAGCGCCACCTATCTCAGCGAGATGGCGGGCAAGAGCCGGCGCGGCTTCTTCTCCAGCTTCCAGTACGTGACGCTGATCTCGGGCCAGCTGATCGCCCTCGCCGTGCTGCTGGTCCTGCAGCAGGTGATGACCGAGCCGGCGCTCGAAGCCTGGGGCTGGCGCATCCCGTTCGCCATCGGGGGCGTGCTCGCGGTGATCGTGTTCTATCTCCGCCGCGGCCTGGCCGAGACGGAATCCTACAAGAACGCGCAGGGCGCGCAGGCGAACGACGCGAAGGCGCCCCGCTCCAGCGGCCTCGCGCTCTTCACCAAATATCCGCGCGAGGCTTTGACGGTGATCGCGCTCACCGCCGGCGGCACGCTCGCCTTCTATGCCTACACGACCTACCTGCAGAAGTTCCTGGTCAACACCTCGGGCTTCTCCCGCGAGGCGGCGAGCCAGATCACGGCCGCGGCCTTGTTCGTCTTCATGCTGCTCCAGCCGGCGGCCGGCGCCCTGTCGGACCGGATCGGCCGCAAGCCCCTGATGGTGGGCTTCGGCATCCTGGGCGTGCTGTTCACCTACCTGATCTTCTCGACGCTCGCCGGCACGAAGGACCCCTATGTGGCCTTCGCCCTCAGCCTGGCGGCCCTCGTGATCGTCACCGGCTACACGTCGATCAACGCGGTGGTGAAGGCCGAGATGTTCCCGGCCCATATCCGGGCGCTGGGCGTCGCGCTGCCCTATGCCATCGCCAACACGGTCTTCGGCGGCACGGCCGAATACGTGGCGCTCTGGTTCAAGCAAGCTGGGATCGAATACGGCTTCTTCTGGTACGTGACCGCCATGGTCGCCATCTCGCTCGTCGTGTATCTGCGCATGCGGGACACCCGCCAGCACAGCCTGATCCACGAGGATTGAGGGCCGGCTCCCCGGCGTCGGTCGTTCCCGTTCACACCCCCGCTTCCCCGAAGCGGGGGTGATTCGTTTCAGGCCCCGCCTGTCGCGGCGGGCTTGTCGATCCCTCCAAAGAGCAGTTTCAGCTTGGCGGAAATATGAGATTCTAATCCCCAAGCGAGACTCGCGGTCGGGCTGACCCGTGGGCGACAAGAACGCCGACAGAGGGAGGTATCCATGACTTCGCAACGCCATGCACCGGGCGGGGACCGTGCTGTCCTGTCCAGACGCAGTCTCATCACGGCCATGGGGGCAGGGGCCTTGGCAGTGAGCTCAGGCCGCGCCCTGGCTCAGGCTCCCGCCCAGCCGCCCAGCACGGTGACCAATCCCCCGCGCGATTTCAGCCCCAGGGGCGCGCCGACGACCTATTTCACCGACCCGGACGTGATCACGGTCGATCCGCTCTTCAACCAATACGCCCAGCCCAACAGCGCCATCACCCGCCTGTGGACGGGAACGCTCTGGGCCGAGGGGCCGGCCTGGAACGCCCAGGGGCGCTATCTCGTCTGGAGCGACATTCCCAACAACCGTCAGATGCGCTGGCTGGAGGACGACGGCCGCGTGAGCGTGTTCCGCATGCCGTCGAACAACTCCAACGGCAACAGCTTCGACTTCCAGGGCCGCCAGCTCTCCTGCGAGCATCTCACCCGGCGGGTCGTCCGCTACGAGCTCGACGGCTCCATCACGGTGCTGGCCGATTCCTTCGAGGGCAAGCGCCTGAACTCGCCCAACGACGTGGTGGCCCATCCCGACGGCAGCTACTGGTTCACGGACCCGCCCTATGGCGGACAGCTCTACGAGGGCGCACCCGACGTGCAGGGCGGGCCGAGCAATGCGGGCGGGCGGCTCAACCCCAAGCTGGGCCAGCCCGTCGGCATCGGCACGGTGCGGCGCGAGCTGCCGACGAACTGCTACCGGGTCGACCCGAGCGGCCGCGTCGACCTCGTGGTCACGGAGGACCAGGTGCCCGACCCGAACGGGCTGTGCTTCTCGCCCGACTACAAGAGGCTCTACGTGGCGAGCACCGGCAAGGGCCCGGGCGACACGGGGCCGGGCGGCAAGGGCGACATCCATGTCTTCGACGTGGGCACCGACAACCGGCTCTCCAACCGCCGGCTGTTCTCCGACTGCATGATCGACGGGGTGAAATGCGGGCCGGACGGCCTGCGCTGCGACGTGGACGGGAATCTCTGGGCCTCGAGCAATGCCGGCCGGGCGGTCGGCTACAACGGAGTCACCGTCTGGACGCCGGAGGGCAAGCTCATCGGTCGCATCCGCCTGCCCGAGGTCTGCGGCAACATCTGCTTCGGCGGGCCCAAGCGCAACCGGCTGTTCATGGCGGCGAGCCAGTCGCTCTACGCGGTCTACCTGAACACGCAGGGGGCCGGGCCGGGCTGAGGGCCGGGCCGCTGCCGCGGGGATTCTCGCAAATCCTTGAAAGCCTTGTGATCCGGGGCCACATGGGATAAAAGAACCCCCATCCGACAGGACATTGACGGTTTATCAAGCGTAGGGCGCGTGTTCCGCGCCCTTGTGGCGTCCCGAAAAGTCTTGCCGGACCAAGCGTTTCCATCCGTCGATGATACGCCGGCCCGCTCAGGAGAGCGGCATGCCCTGGACATGGCCCTAAAAGGGGCGTCCTCGGGCAGCGGCGGCTGGAAACGGCCCGTTAACACGAGCCGCCGGCGTTGCCCCTTTGAACGAGGGCCATTCAGGAGAACCTATGTCTGCAGCTTTGCAACAGCCGAGCCGTGAAGATTTCGCGGCCCTGCTCGAAGAATCCTTCCGCACCTCCGAGATCAGCGAAGGCTCGGTCGTGAAGGGCAAGGTGGTCGCGATCGAAAAGGACGTCGCGGTCATCGATATCGGGGCCAAGACCGAAGGTCGCGTCGCCCTGAAAGAATTTGCCGGCCCGAACCGCGACCAGACGGTCGTCGTCGGTGACGAGGTCGAGGTCTATGTCGAGCGCATCGAGAATGCGCTGGGCGAGGCCGTCATCTCCCGTGACAAGGCCCGCCGCGAAGAGTCGTGGGTGAAGCTCGAGAAGGCCTTCGAGGCTGGCGAGCGCGTCAACGGCACGATCTTCAACCAGGTGAAGGGCGGCTACACGGTCGACCTCGACGGCGCCGTGGCGTTCCTGCCCCGCTCGCAGGTCGACATCCGCCCGGTGCGCGACGTCACCCCGCTCATGGGCGTGGCCCAGCCGTTCCAGATCCTCAAGATGGATCGCCGCCGCGGCAACATCGTCGTGTCGCGCCGTACGGTTCTCGAGGAGAGCCGCGCCGAGCAGCGTTCCGAGCTCGTGGCCAACCTCGAAGAGGGTCAGGTCATCGACGGCGTGGTCAAGAACATCACCGAGTACGGTGCGTTCGTTGACCTCGGCGGCATCGACGGCCTGCTGCACGTCACCGACATGGCATGGCGCCGCGTCAATCATCCGTCCGAGGTCGTAACCATCGGCCAGACGGTGAAGGTGAAGATCATCAAGATCAACCACGAGACGCACCGCATCTCGCTGGGCATCAAGCAGCTGCTGGCCGATCCGTGGGAGGGCATCGCCGCCCGCTATCCGGTCGGCGCCAAGCTGAAGGGCCGCGTCACGAACATCACCGACTACGGTGCGTTCGTCGAGCTCGAGCCTGGCATCGAAGGCCTGATCCACGTGTCGGAGATGTCCTGGACGAAGAAGAACGTCCACCCGGGCAAGATCATCTCCACCTCCCAGGAGGTCGAGGTCGTGATCCTCGAGGTTGACCAGGTGAAGCGCCGCATCTCGCTGGGCCTGAAGCAGACGCTCCAGAACCCGTGGGAGGCCTTCGCCGAGAAGCACCCGGTCGGCACCGAAGTCGAAGGCGAGGTCAAGAACAAGACCGAGTTCGGTCTGTTCATCGGTCTCGAGAACGACGTCGACGGCATGGTCCACCTTTCGGATCTCGACTGGAACCGTCCGGGCGAGCAGGTCATCGACGACTTCAAGAAGGGCGACGTCGTGCGCGCTCAGGTTCTCGACGTGGACGTCGAGAAGGAGCGCATCTCGCTCGGCATCAAGCAGCTTGCGGGCGATCCCTTCGCCGAAGCCGGCGAGATCAAGAAGGGCCAGATCGTCACCTGCGAGGTTCTCGAGGTGAAGGACGGCGGCCTGGAGGTGAAGATCGTCGACACCGACCTCACCACCTTCATCAAGCGCAACGAGCTCGCTCGTGACCGCGCCGACCAGCGCCCCGAGCGCTTCGCCGCCGGCGAGAAGCTCGATGCCCGTGTCACGCAGTTCGACCGCAAGGCCCGCCGCGTCACCGTCTCCATCAAGGCCCTCGAGGTCGCCGAGGAGAAGGAGGCCATGGCCCAGTACGGCTCGACCGATTCGGGCGCGTCGCTCGGCGACATCCTGGGTGCCGCCCTCAAGGCCCGCACCGACAAGAAGTAATCGGGCTCCGCACGTCGGAGACTGATGGATCCCCGGGCTCCGGCCCGGGGATTTTCATTTCCGCAAGCCCGCGCGAGTCATCGCGCGGGTTTTTTGTTGGCCATCTTCCTTTCCGCCCTATCTGCTTGCGCGCGGGCGCATTTTCGGCTGCAGCGGATTCGGGCTAGCCACCTGGAAATTGCGTCCAAACCGCTCTAGGGTGCTGCCCTTCTCATCCGACTTGGAACCAGCAAGAGACCAATCGATGTCCATCGATGCCGAAGCCATCGCCGACCGCCGCCGTCTGCGCCGCAAGCTGTCCTTCTGGCGCGTCGCCGGCTTTTCCGGCCTGATCGCCGCCGTGGCCGCCCTCGGCTACGCTGCCGCCGACCGGGCGGGATACGGGGCGATCCAGAACCAGATCGCGCGGATCTCCGTCGACGGCGTGATCACCGGCAACCAGCGCCTGGCCGACCTCATGCAGCGCGTGGGCGATTCGAGCGCGGTCTCCGGCGTCGTGATCTCCATCAACAGCCCCGGCGGCACCACGACGGGCTCCGAGGAGCTCTACCGCAACATCCGCCGGCTCAGCGAGAAGAAGCCCGTTGTCACCTTCGTGGACGGCACGGCCGCGTCGGGCGGCTACATCACGGCGATCGCCACCGACTACATCGTCGCCCGCGAGACATCGCTCGTCGGCTCCATCGGGGTGCTGTTCCAGTATCCCGACCTGTCAGGCCTCATGGGCCAAGTCGGCGTGAAGCTCGAGGAGGTGAAATCCTCGCCGCTCAAGGCGGAGCCGAGCCCGTTCAAGCCGACCTCGCCCGAGGCCCGCGCGGCCATGCAGGCGGTGGTCAACGACACCTACGACTGGTTCAAGGCCTTGGTGCGCGAGCGCCGCCGGCTCAACGAGGGCGAGCTCGCTGCAGCCTCCACCGGCCAGGTCTTCAGCGGCCGTCAGGGCGTGCCCATGAAGCTCGTCGACAGGATCGGCGGCGAGCGCGATGCTGTCGTCTGGATGGAGCAGAACAAGGGCGTGGCCAAGGATCTGCCGATTCGCGACTGGAAGCCGAGCAGCGACCGGGATCTGTCCTTCTTCGCCATGAGCGCAACGGTAGCCGACCTCTTCGGATTCGAGCGCGTGGCCGATGCGCTCCGCCGGACATCGTCCCATGCCGAGATTGCGCAACTTGACGGCCTTCTGGCTGTCTGGCAACCTTCGGAAAAATAAAGCAACGTCAAAGATATAGCCACTCCATGATCAAATCCGAACTGGTGCTCAAGATCGCCGAGCAGAACCCGCATCTCTATCAGCGCGACGTCGAGAAGATCGTGAACGCCATCCTCGATACGATCGGCGACGCCCTCGCCAGGGGCGACCGGGTCGAGCTGCGCGGCTTCGGCGCGTTCTCGGTGAAGAAGCGCGATGCCCGCACGGGCCGCAACCCGCGCACGGGTGCAGCCGTTTCCATCTCCGAAAAGGTCGTTCCCGTCTTCAAGACGGGCAAGGAAATGCGGCAGCGGCTCAATGCTCCGGCCCCGAAGGTGCTCAAGGCCGCGGCCGCGCAGTGAGTTCTGCCCACGGTCCTTGCCCATGATTCTTGAAGTCATTCCTGAGAGGTGTTCGTGATTCGCTTCCTGAAGGCGCTCATTCTCCTGCCGGTGGCCATCCTGGTCGTTCTGCTCGCGGTCGCAAACCGCGCGCCGGTCACGCTGTCGCTCGATCCATTCTCGCAGGAGGCGCCTGAATTCGCCACGCAGCTGCCCCTGTTCGCCGTGATCTTCGCGGCCGTCATGCTGGGCGTGGTCATCGGCGGCACCGCGAGCTGGCTTGCCCAGGGCAAGAACCGTCGCAAGGGACGTCAGTCGCGCCGCGAAGCGCGCCAGCTGCGCTATGAGACCGAGCGGCTCAAGTCGCAGGGCGCTTCGGGCAACACGCTGCCGGCCACGGTGTCCTCGTCCCCCAGCCCCAGGTTCTAAGACAATTCCATGCGCGTCGTATCCTCCGCCGAGATCGATCGGGTCCTGTCCTTTCCTGCCCTGATCGAGGCCCTCGCTGAGGCCTTTCGCGGCGACATGGTCACGCCCGTGCGCCAT
The DNA here is from genome assembly GCF_018069605.1 of Microvirga sp. HBU67558. NCBI lineage: Bacteria > Pseudomonadati > Pseudomonadota > Alphaproteobacteria > Hyphomicrobiales > Methylobacteriaceae > Microvirga > Microvirga sp. HBU67558. The sequence goes on from NZ_JAGPUP010000513.1 coordinate 17,227, forward strand.
CACCACGAGATCGAGCGTCCCGGCGCCCACGGTACGCTCCTGCTCATGCCGTCCTGGACCGGACCTGCCATGCAGGACGGGTTCGTTGGCGTGAAGATCGTATCGGTCTTTCCCGAGAACGGCGCCCGGGGCCTGCCCAGCGTGATGGGCTCCTATCTCCTGATGGACGGCGCCACCGGCGAGCCTGTCTCCGTGCTCGACGGAGCCCGCCTGACGGTCTGGCGCACCGCCGCCGCCTCGGCGCTGGCGGCCCGCCACCTGGCGCGCGAGGATGCCAGCCGCATGGTGATGGTCGGGGCAGGCGCCCTGGCGCCGTTCCTGATCCGCGCCCATATGAGCCAGCGCCCCATCCGCGAGGTGGCGCTCTGGAACCACAACGGCGCCAAGGCCAGGAGCCTTGCCGACGAGCTCGCCCGCGAGGGACTGCCCGTCACCGCCGTGACGGATCTGGAAGCCGCCGTGCGGCAGGCCGACCTCGTCTCCTGCGCGACGCTCTCGACCGCCCCCATCGTCAAGGGAGCCTGGCTGAAGGAGGGCGCGCATCTCGATCTCGTGGGCGCGTTCAATCTGAAGATGCGGGAGGCGGACGACGAGGCTCTGCGTCGCGCGCAGGTCTATATCGACACGCCGGCCGCCAAGGTCGAGGGCGGCGACGTGGCCGTGTCGCTTCAGGGCGGCACCATCCCTGACAGCCATATCCGCGGCACCCTGACGGATCTGTGCCGGAGCGCGCCTCCTCGCGACCGCGAGGCCGTCACGGCCTTCAAGTCGGTGGGTGCGGCGCTGGAGGATCTGGCTGCGGCGATGCTGGTGTGGCGCTCGCTGAAAAGCGTTGTAAAATAGCCCTTATGGATAACCTGATCAAAATCTGCGGGCTCTCGACGCCCGAAACCCTCGATGTCGCCCTCGGAGCAGGCGCCGACATGGTCGGCTTCGTGCGCTTCCCGAAGAGCCCCCGCCATGTCAGCCTGGACCTCGGTCACCGTCTCTCCCTTCAGGCCCGGGGCCGCGCCCAGCGCGTGGTGCTGCTGGTCGATCCGACCGACGAGGCCATCGCGCAGGCCATCGAGGCGATCAATCCCGACCTGATCCAGCTGCATGGCGGCGAGAGTCCGGAGCGCGTGGCCGAGATCCGCTCGATGGTCAAACGGCCGGTCATGAAGGCGGTCGGGATCGCGGAGGCGTCGGATCTGCGGGCGCTTCATCCCTATGCCAGCGGCGTCGACCACATCCTTCTCGACGCCAAGCCGCCCCGCACGGCCGAGGCCCTGCCCGGCGGCAACGGGATCTCCTTCGACTGGCGGCTCCTGAACGGGCTTGACCCGAGACTTTCCTTCATGCTGTCAGGAGGGCTCAACCCCGACAACGTGGCGGAGGCGATCCGGCTCACGAAGCCGCAGGCCGTCGACGTGTCGTCCGGGGTGGAAAGCGGTCCGGGCCTCAAGGATCCGGCCAGGATCGAGGCCTTCATCAGGGCCGCCCGGACAGCCTTCGCCGCTGCCCACCCCTAATTCAGGCGGCACGTCCTTCCGGCGTGCCTTCAAGACCTTCAAGGCAGGACAGGCCGTGTCAGCTCAAGCCCAACCCAACTCCTTCCGCACCGGTCCCGACGAGCGCGGGCATTTCGGCCAGTTCGGCGGCCGCTTCGTGGCCGAGACCCTGATGCCGAACATTCTCGAACTGGAGAAGGCCTACGAGGAGGCCCGGAACGACCCGGCCTTCCACGCCGACATGGCGAGCTACTCGACCCATTATATCGGCCGCCCGAGCCCGCTCTATTTCGCCGAGCGCATGACCGAGCATCTTCGCGAGGTTTCTGCGGCCTCCGGCCGCTCGGGCGGGGCGAAGATCTACTTCAAGCGCGAGGAGCTCAACCACACCGGCGCCCACAAGGTGAACAACGTGCTGGGCCAGATCCTTCTCGCCCGCCGCATGGGCAAGAAGCGCATCATCGCCGAGACCGGCGCCGGCCAGCACGGGGTCGCCACCGCGACGCTGTGCGCGCGCTTCGGCCTCGACTGCGTGGTCTATATGGGCGCCGTCGACGTGGAGCGGCAGAAGCCCAACGTGTTCCGCATGAACATGCTCGGCGCCAAGGTGGTGCCCGTGCAGTCCGGCACCCGTACCCTCAAGGACGCCATGAACGAGGCGCTGCGCGACTGGGTCACCAATGTGTCCGACACCTTCTACTGCATCGGCACGGTGGCGGGTCCGCATCCCTATCCGGCCATGGTGCGGGACTTCCAGTGCGTCATCGGCAACGAGACCCGCGAGCAGATGATGGAGGCGGAGGGGCGCCTGCCGGATTCGCTCGTCGCCTGCATCGGCGGCGGCTCCAACGCCATCGGGCTGTTCCACCCGTTCCTCGACGACAAGGACATCGAGATCTACGGCGTCGAGGCGGCGGGCCACGGCCTCGACAAGCTGCACGCGGCCTCGCTCTCCGGCGGCCGCCCGGGCGTTCTCCACGGCAACCGCACCTACCTGCTCATGGATCACGACGGACAGATCCAGGACGCCCATTCCATCTCGGCCGGCCTCGACTATCCCGGCATCGGCCCGGAGCACGCCTGGCTCCACGAAATGGGCCGGGTGAAATACATTTCCGCCACGGACGAGGAGGCCCTGGAGGCCTTCCAGCTCTGCTCGCGGCTCGAGGGCATCCTGCCCGCGCTCGAGCCCAGCCATGCGCTTGCCAAGGTCGCGGAGCTGGCGCCGCAGAAGCCCAAGGATCACCTGATGGTGGTCAACATCAGCGGCCGCGGCGACAAGGACCTGTTCCAGATCGCCGAGCATCTTGGCAACCAGATCGTCTGAGCGGAACCTCAGTGTCGCCCCGGCGGCCCCCAGGGCCGGGAAGGGGATCCATGACGGAGCGTTCGGTTGGATTCCCTTTCCCTCCGCGACGCTTCGGCCGGGAATGACACGCGTGTTCATTCTCATCGCACCATGCTAAAGACCCCGCCCATGACCCAACGCATCGACGCCCGTTTCGAACAATGCCGCCAGGAGGGCCGCGCCGCCCTCGTCACCTATGTGATGGCCGGCGATCCGGATCCGGAAACCTCGCTCCAGATCCTGAAGAGCCTGCCCAAGGCCGGGGCCGACATCGTCGAGTTCGGGCTGCCCTTCACCGATCCGATGGCCGACGGCCCGGCCATCCAGGCGGCGGGCCTGCGGGCCCTGAAGGTGGGCCAGGACACGGTCAAGACCCTCGACCTGATCCGGCGCTTCCGGGCCGAGGATCAGGACACGCCGGTGATCCTCATGGGCTATTTCAACCCGATCTTCGTCTACGGCGTCGACCGCTTCCTGGCCGACGCCAGGGCAGCGGGCGTCGACGGCTTGATCGTCGTCGACCTGCCGCCGGAGGAGGACGACGAGCTGTGCCTGCCGGCGCTCGAGGCCGGGCTCGCCTTCATCCGTCTGGCCACCCCGACGACCGACGACCGGCGCCTGCCGGCGGTTCTCCAGAACACGGCGGGCTTCGTCTATTACGTCTCGATCACCGGCATCACCGGCGCGGCGACCCCGGATTTCGGCAAGGTCGCCACGGCCGTGGAGCGGATCAAGCGCCATACGCCCCTGCCGGTGGTGGTGGGCTTCGGGGTCAAGAGCGGCGCGCATGCGGCGGCGGTCGCCCAGGGGGCGGACGGCGTCGTGGTGGGCTCGGCCCTCATCGACGCGCTGAAGGGCACCCTGGATTCCGAGGGTCGCGCTACGGCAGGCAGCATCGACGCGGTCACGAAGCTGGTGAAGGAACTGAGCGACGGTGTGCGCTCGGTGGCAAAGCGCGCGGCGGCCTAATACATAGAGAGACGGCCCCCGCCCCGAGGAGCAGCGCAGCTGCCTCCCGAAGCAGGGGCCGGAGAGCTCCGGAGATGCTCCGATCCTGCGAGACGGTCACCGTCGTGGCCTCATCGGGGTGAGGGCGTTCAGGAAGCTCCTGACAGAGAAGGATCAGCAATGAACTGGATTTCCGAAGTCGTCCGTCCGAAGATCAAGACGCTCTTCAAGCGCGAGACGCCGGACAATCTCTGGATCAAGTGCCCGGAGACCGGGCAGGTGGTGTTCCACAAGGACGTGGAGGCGAACCAGTGGGTGATCCCGGGCTCCAACCACCACATGCGCATCTCGGCCACCCAGCGCCTGCAGCTCATGTTCGACGGGGCCACCTGGCTCGACGTGGCCGTTCCGGAAGTGCCGGTTGATCCGCTCAAGTTCCGTGACGAGAAGCGCTACATCGACCGCCTGAAGGACGCCCGCACCAAGACCGGCCAGCAGGACGCGTTCAAGGTCGGATTCGGCCGGGTCGAGGAACTGCCGATGACCATCGCGGTGCAGGATTTCGGCTTCATGGGCGGTTCGCTCGGCATGGCGGCCGGCGAGGCCTTCATCAAAGGTGCCGAGACGGCCCTCGACAAGAAGACCCCTTTCGTGCTCTTCGCCGGCTCCGGCGGCGCGCGCATGCAGGAGGGCATCCTGTCCCTCATGCAGATGCCCCGCACCACGGTGGCGATCCGCCGCCTGCGCGACGCGAAGCTGCCCTACATCGTCGTTCTCACCAACCCGACCACGGGCGGCGTGACGGCCTCCTACGCGATGCTCGGCGACGTGCACCTGGCCGAGCCGGGCGCCCTCATCGGCTTCGCCGGCCCGCGCGTGATCGAGCAGACCATCCGCGAGAAGCTGCCCGACGGCTTCCAGCGCTCCGAATACCTGAAGGAGCACGGCATGGTGGATGCGGTCGTGCACCGGCACGACCTGAAGGCGACGGTCGCACGCCTGTCGCGCCTCTTCACCAAGGCGCCGGCTTCCGCGCCCGAGACCGTGACCGTTGCGGCTGCCGCCGAATAAGTGAGACCAGGGCGATGGAATCCTCCGATGCGCTGATCGCGCGCTTTCTCGCCCTGCACCCGAAGACCATCGATCTCTCGCTCGGGCGCATCCAGCGGCTCCTGGCCCAGCTCGGCCATCCGGAGCGCCGCCTGCCGCCGGTGATCCATGTGGCGGGCACCAACGGCAAGGGCTCGACCATCGCGTTCATGCGGGCGATCCTGGAGAGCGCCGGGCTCGCCATCCATGTCTACACCTCGCCCCATCTCGTGCGCTTCCACGAGCGCATCCGGCTCGGACGCTTTGGGGGCGGGCGCTATGTGAGCGAGGAGCGGCTCGTCGAAGCCTTCCGGCGCTGCGAGGCGGTGAATGCGGGCGAGCCGATCACGGTGTTCGAGATCACGACCGCGGCGGCCCTGCTGATCTTCTCCGAGGAGCCGGCCGACGTGCTCCTGCTGGAGGTCGGCCTGGGTGGCCGGTTCGATGCCACCAATGTCGTCGACCGGCCGGCGGCCGCCGTGGTCACGCCCATCGGGCACGACCATGCGGAATATCTCGGCACGACACTCCAGGCCATCGCCGGTGAGAAGGCCGGCATCTTCAAGCGCGGCTGCCCGGCCGTCATCGCCCCTCAGGATTATCTGGAAGCCGACCAGACCCTGCGCGACGCGGCCGAGCGCATCGGAGCATCCCCGCTTCTCGTCGGCCAGCAGGATTTTTCCGTGCACGAGGAGGGTGGCCGGCTCGTCTACCAGGACGAGAAGGGCCTTCTGGACCTGCCGCGTCCGAAACTCATCGGACGCCACCAGTTCACCAATGCCGGCACGGCCGTTGCGGCTCTGCGGGCGGCCGGCTTCGAGCAGTTCGAAACGCAGGCCTTCGAGGCGGGGCTCACCCGGGCGGAATGGCCGGGCCGCCTGCAGCGCCTCAACCGGGGCCGCCTGCCGGCGATCGCCCCGGAGGGCTGCGAGCTCTGGCTCGACGGCGGGCACAACCCCGACGGCGGCCGGGTGCTCGCCGCCGCCATGGCGGACCGGAGCGAGCGCTCGGACGCGCCGCTCGTGCTGATCACCGGGATGCTCGGCACGAAGGATTCCCAGGCCTTCTTCAAGAATTTCTCCGGGCTCGCCCGCGAGGTGATCGCCGTGCCGATCGCCGGCCAGATCGCCGCGCGCCCGGCCGACGAGGTCGCGGCCATCGCGGGAAGCGTCGGGCTCACCACCTCGACGGCACCGAGCGTGGAATCGGCACTCGCCTCGCTGCACAACTACGTCTGGGATCACCCGCCCCGGGTGCTGATCTGCGGCTCGCTGTATCTGGCCGGCGAGGTGCTGGCGGCGAACGGGACGCTGCCGGAATAGATCTCACGTCGACATCGGCCGCCGTGCGTCCTCCGGGGAGGACAGGTGCAACAAAGAAAAAGGGGCCTCTCGGCCCCTTCCATTCCTCAAAACCTCAATGGTCTTAGGCCGAAGCCTGGATCCAGCGGGAGAGCTCGCCCTTGGGGGCGGCGCCGACCTTCTGGGCGACGACCTTGCCGTCCTTGAACACCATCAGAGCCGGGATCGACCGGATGCCGAGCTGGGAGGAGATCTGCGGGTTCTCGTCCACGTTGAGCTTGGCGATCTTCACCTTGCCGGCCATCTCGTCGGAAATCTCCTCCAGGGCCGGACCGATCATGCGGCAGGGACCGCACCATTCCGCCCAGAAATCGACCACCACGGGCTCGGAGGATTGCAGGACATCCTGCGCGAAGCTTGAGTCGGTCACCTTTACGGTCGCCATACCATCACCTTTGACGTTGAACGCGACTCGGGATCCGAGCCGCTCGACTATAGGGCCAAGGTAGGAACCCGGCCTGAGGGAATCAAGCAAGGGCCACGGCCCTCACGCCGCTTTGATGAGGGTAAGTGCCGATTCCAGATCGGGTTCCATGAGCTCATGGACGACCGGCCCTGCGGTCCAGACCAGGAAGGTGCGGATGCGCCGGCCCGGATAGATGGCGGCGAGGAGCGTCCGGTAAAGCGCGAGCTGCGCCACGTACGATCGCGGCGGCGGCTGGCCGGCCTTGGGCGGCCGCGCCGTGGTCTTGAAATCGGCCACCAGCACCTCCGTGTCGAGGACGGCCAGACGGTCGATCTGGCCCGACACCAGGATGTCGCCCCCGGGCGTCGCCACCCGCCCGGCAATCGGCGCCTCGGCGCGGGAGCCCTTGCCGAACAGGGGCTTGAGATCCGGATGGTCAAGCACCGCCAGGGCATTGGCCAGGATCGAGTCCCGCAGGTCGGACGAAAGGCGCGGGGCGCGCGCTTTCACGTAAGCCCGCGCCATGCTCTCCCGGTGCTCCAGCGCGAGGCCCGGCAGGCGCTCCAGCAGGGCATGCACGAGGGTGCCGCGCAGGCGTGCTTCGGGCGCATAGGGGCCGTCGCCCGGCCGCGTCATGCGGTCGGCGGCGCCGAGCGCGCTGGAGGGGCGGATCGGCGGCAGCGCCTCTGGCTCCGGCATGGCCCTGGTGGTCAGCCAGTCGGGCACGGCGATGGGGTCGAGCGGCGCGACGTCCGTCTCGGCCGCCAGGGTGCGGGCCAGCGGCGAGCCCTCCCGCCACACGGAGATCGGCCCGTAGGGCGCCTCGTCCAGCTCCAGGCCGCCGGCCTTTTCGACGAGCCCGTGGCGGATCATCTCGCACCAGGCTTCCTGGGGCGATTCTTTCTTGCCCGTCAGATACGGGGCGATCACCAGCCGGTCCTTGGCGCGGGTCATGGCCACGTAGAGCAGGCGGTTATGCTCCTCGCGACCTTTGGCGTGCAGCAATTCGCGCGCCTGCGCCATCGTGGTCGAATCGGAGTTCTTGCCCGGCGACCAGACCGGAATCCTGTCGCCCGACGGGGTCTGCAGCTGCAGCAGCGCCGGATCCCGACCCAGGACCTCGCAGCCGTCGATGAGCACCACGATGGGGGCTTCCAGCCCCTTCGCACCGTGCACGGTCATGACGCGCACTTCGTTGTTCACGGAATCCAGATCGCGCTTGATGGTGTGGGAGGCGGATTCGAACCGGTTGAGGAACACGGTGAGCGAGGGCGTTTCCGTCATCTCGGACTGATGCGCGAAGCACAGGAAGGCATCGATGGCGTCGCCCGCCTCGCTGCCCAGGCGCGCCACGAGGAGCGAGCGGCCGCCACGCGGACCGAGCAGGGTGGCGAAGAAGCCGAACGGGCCGTGGATGCGCGCGAGTTCACGCCATGCGGTGAGCGCCTCACAGCCTCGCCTTGCCCTCCCGTCGTCGGCCTCCGCGTGGCGTTCCAGGGCGGCGTGAAGCGACTCCTCGTCGGCGCGATCGGCCGCGATGCGAATGAGGTCGTCGTCGGTCAGACCGACGAGCGGTGATTTCAGCGCGGTGGCGAGCGTGAGGTCGTCGTCGGGCAGGAGCGCGGCGCGCCCCGCGGCCACGAGATCGAGCACGGCGATGTGCTCGCCGATGTTGAGCCGGTCCGCGCCCGCCACTGGCACGCCCGCTTCTTTCAGGGCGCGGATCCCGGCCTCGAAGGCGGCGCCGCGCTTCCTCACCAGCACGAGAACGTCGCCGGCCGTCCAGACGCGGCCCATCTCGTCGCCCTTGGTGGTCCAGCACTTCACCGCCTGTGCGATGCGGCGCGCCACCACCACGGGCGGGGATTGCTGCTCGGGTTCGTCGATGGGCAGCACCCAGGCCTCGGGTTCCTCCTCTTCGGCCGGCGTTTCGACCGGCCACAGCTCCACGAGACCCGGCGCATGCGGCCGCGCGCTCTCGTGCACGGTGCCGACGGCCCGGTCCCCGAAGGACAGGCCCTTGAAATGCCTCTCGACCGCGAAGGTGGCGTCGACCGCCGAGAGCACGGCCCTGGCCGAGCGGAACGACATGGTGAGCGACACGTCCTCGAAGTGGAGCTCGGCCTGCTTCACCTTCTGCGACCAGCTCCGGCGAGTGGTTTCGAATTCCTGCGGGGCGGCGCCCTGAAAACCGTAGATCGACTGCTTCGGATCACCCACGGCGAAGAGCGTGCGCACGCGGTGGCCCGCGGCGCCCGCGCCTGCGGTGAAATCCTCGGTGATCCGGCGCAGGATCTCCCATTGCTCCGGGTTCGTGTCCTGCGCCTCGTCGATCAGCACGTGGTCGATGCCGCGATCGAGCTTGTAGAGCACCCAGGCGGTGTCGCCGCGGGAGAGCAGCGCCAGCGTCTTGTCGATGAGATCCTGGAAGTCGAGGGCGCCGAGCCGCATCTTCGCCTGCTCGACGCGCGCGTGGATCTCGGCCGCGAGCGTGAACAGGGCGGCGGTCCGCTCGACCGCGCGTGCGGCCTTGCGCTTGTCGATCAGCGAGCACACCCGCTCCTGCTCGCGCAGCAGCGCGTCCTTCAAGCTCTCGCCGACGTCCTTGGTGAGGAAGGCCGAGCCCTTGCGCGGCGTTCCCTCGTTGGTGAGGAAGACCGACAGATACTTCTCGAGCTTTTCCGAGACATCCTTCGCCTCGGCGGCCGCAATGAGGGCGTCGGCCCGCTTCTGGTCGGTCGCCTTGCCGGCGCGCAGTTCCTGTGCGATGGCCGGCCAGTCCTCGGGCTTCAGGCCGCCTTCGAGCATCGTGCGCTCGATGGATGCGAGCGTCTCGTCCGGACTCACATCGAGCGCGTGGCGCAGCCGCATCGGTCCTGTCTGATCGTGCAGGAAGGTCTTGCACTTCAGGGCCGCGTTGATCGCCGAGGCGAGCGCGTCGCCGACCGCATCGACACTGATGATGTCGAGCGCTTCGGCGAGTTCCGGGAAATTGCCGCTCGCCGCGTCGGCCATCACGTTGGCGGTGGCCTGCGCCAGCATCTCGTCGGTCTGGCTCTCGTCGAGCACGGCGAAGCGCGCCGGCACGTTGGCCTCGAAGGGCACGAGATGCAGGAGCCGCTCGCAGAAGGCGTGGATGGTGTCGATCTTGAGGCCGCCCGGCGTTTCGACCGCGCGGGCGAAGAGCGTGCGCGCGAGCCTGATCTGCTGACGCGTCGGCTTCTCGCCCTCCAGTTCCGTCAGCTCCCGGACGAGGCTCTCCTCGTCGAGCGTCACCCAGCGCCCGAGGCGTTCGAACACGCGGATCGCCATGTTGGCGGCCGCCGCCTTGGTGAAGGTGAGGCACAGGATACGGCCCGGCAGGGAGCCGGCGAGCAGCAGGCGCACGACGCGATCGGTGAGCACCTTGGTCTTGCCCGCGCCCGCATTGGCCGACACCCAGGCCGAGGCGCGCGGGTTGGCGGCGCGGCGCTGCGCGTCCTTGGTGTAGTCCGGAATGACGAGATCGTTGCTCATTCGGATCCCTCTCCGCCGCCCGCGCTCGCCAGCGACCATTCCTTCACGCGTGCCAGATGGTCGTAGTCCGAGAAGCGGCGCGCATATTTCGGGAACGGCCGCGAGACGTAAGCCGCCTCGCCCTTGGCGTAGCGCACGATCATGCCCTCGAACCGGCGGCGATGCTCCTCGACGATCTCCGCAACCGGTCGCGTTTCCTTGCCCGAGGGGCCGATCTCACGCGGCTTGATCGGCTCGCGTCCGCCGGTGGTGTGGATGTAGACGAGATCGGGCGTTTCCTTGGCCATGGGCAGGCCCTTGAACGCCCCCTTCATCAGCATCATGGCCTCGAGCGTCAGCTGCGGCGAGAAGCCGGCATAGACCTCCTTCACGCCGGGCGGCTGGCCGGTCTTGAAGTCGACGATGGTGAAGCCGCCGTCACGGCGATGCTCGATGCGGTCGGCGCGGGCGCGCAGGCTGAAGATCGTGCCGTCCGGCAGCCCGATCGACAACCGGCCCGAGCGTTCCGCGTAGACGTCGACGAGGCCCGGGCGGCGCGCCTGCTCCCACACCACGAACTCCGTGGCGAGCCGCGTGAAGCGCGGCCACCATTCCGCATAGAGCTCCGGGTAGGCCTCGGCGATGCCGGCGAACGCATCCGACCCGAGGGCGAGCAGATCCTCCAGCGCGTGCGCGGGAACGGCCTTCGGATATCTCTCGGCGAATTGACCGAGCACGTCGTGAATGATCGTGCCGCGCTCCGCCGCGCTCGGCGTGACGGCGATCGCCTCGAGGGCGTCGAGCTTGAGGATGTGGCGCGCGAAGATCGAATAGGGGTCGCGCACCAGGGTCTCGATCTCGGTAACGCTCAAGGCGCGTGGGAACAGGGACGGGTCGGGCCTGGGCCGCGGGCGCGGCAGGGGCGGGGCGGGCTCCGGCGTATCGAGGGTCCGCGCGAGGCGGCGGTAGGACTCGCCTGCCTTGATCATGCGCTCCCACACGTCCTTGCCGCTGAACGCCTTGAGCCGTTGCAGGAAGCGCGAGGGCACCATGGGCGAGCCGTCGCGCTTATGGGCGCGCGTGATCACCACGTCGCGCGTGCCGAGCGCCTGCACGAAATCGTGCGCGGTCTGGCCGATGCGCCGCTCCGGCGGCATCAGGCCGACGCGCGAGCGCATGGGACGGTTGAGAAACGCATCGGTCACCGTGCGCGGCGGCCAGGAGCCCTCGTCCAATCCGCCGAGCACCACGCGGTCGACGGAGAGAAGGCGCGCTTCGAGAAGGCCTAAAATCTTCAGGCGGCGATGGGTGGCGCGGGGCGAGGGGCTCAAGGAGCGCTGCTTGGCGAGCGCCGTGAAGAAGGCCGGATAATCCACGAAGCGCCCGCTCAGCGGATGGCCCTCCTCGGCGCGGATGTCGGAATGCTCCAGATCGTCGAAGAGCGCCGCGAGCGCCTCGTTCGAGGTTTCGTCGTCCTGCTCGTCGGGCGCATCGTCGGGGCCGGTCCAGAGCAGATCGACGGCCCGCCGGTGATGCTCCACCAGGGACATGAGGTCGAGCCGGCCCTCGCCGTGCACGGCGGGCGTGAAGGTGGCGAAGGCGACGCCGAGGCGCTGCAGCAGGTCGTCGGCGAGCTCCCAATCGGCATCTGTGAGGCGCTGGCGCGGACGTGGTGTGCGATGACCGCTCTCGGCGCGGCGGGTGGCGAGGGCTGCGCGCATGCCCTCGATGCCGAGCGCCGGGGCGGGCCCGCGCAGCACGCCGATCTCGAGCACGCTCGCGGCCCGCTCGACCGTCTCGCGCGCCACACCGAGACGCACCATCGGATGGGCGAGCAGCGCCAGGAGGCGCACGGGCCGCAGGTCGTCGGAGGCTGCTTCCGCGGCCAGACGGGCGAGCCGTCCTGCCGGCGTGTCGGACAGCGGAATGCCGGCGGAATCCTCCACGCTCAGGCCCCAGCGGGCGAGCTCGGCGGTGACGCGCGCCGCGAGCGCGCGATCGGGCGTCACGAGGGCGGCGGTCCTGTGCGGATGGGCCATGGTCTCGCGCAGCGCGATGGCGATGGCGAGCGCTTCCTCGCGCTCGTCCATGGCCTCGATGATGGCGAGGCCCTCGCAGCCGCCCGCGCTCAGGGCGACACGGGCCTCGGGGGCGATCAGCGACCAGCGGTCGGTGGTGTCGGCCGGGCGCAGGGCCTCCGAGAGCAGATGGTTGCGGGCTCTCGCAGCCTCCGGCACATCGCCGAGGACCGTGACGTCGGCGCGCGGAACGCGCAGATGCCGGTCGAGGAGGCGGCGGAGCGACGCCTGCGGGTGTCCATGGACCGGATCGGTCTCGTCGTCGCCGGTGCCTCCGATGGTGGACCAGCTCTCCCCGTCGAGATCGGTGTCGAGGCCGGGCAGCACGATGGCTCCCCGGGGCAGGCGCGCGATCACGCCCATCAGATGCGCGGTCGCCGGCACCGATCCCGTCGATCCGGCCACGATGATGGGATGCGCCGGCCGCTCGCGGGTGAGGCGCCGCGCCTCGGCGTCGAGCAGCGCGTTGCGCCGCTGCGCCGGATCGCTTGCCTGGCGCTCGGCGAGGATCCTGGGCCAGTTCTCGCTGGCGATCTGCACGAAATGGCGGGTGATCTCGAAATACTTCGAATAGTCGGAATCCACCGCCAGTTCGAGAGCATGCCAGTCGATGCCCTCGGTGGTGAAGGCATCCATGAGGGTCTCGAGGTCGCCCGCGAGGTTCACCGCATCGGCCGGCGAGGCCGGCACCATGAAGGGCACCTCGGGGCCGAGCTGCAGCAGCGCGCGGTCCACCTCCGCCGACCAGCGCTGCACGAGGCGCGTGAGGATGAGCCGGCGCTCCAGGGGCGGGATCGGCGGCTTGAGGCTCGCGGCCTCCTGCAGGGGCGTGCCCTCGAGGCCCGTCAGCTCGAACTCGGCCTCATCCGTTTCGCCCAAGGGGACGATGTGCGGCAGAAGCTGCGCCGTGCCGTCGCCGCGCTCGGCGAGCAGCGCGATCAGCGCCCGGGTGGCGCGGCGGTTGGGAACGTAGATCGTGATGTCCGCAAGGGCGGCAGGATCGTCGGCGAGAGGCCCGACGAGGCGCCCGTCGACCAGTGCATCCACCAGGGTCGGCAGGAAGGCGCAACCCGGAGGGATGGAAAAGACGCGCGGCGAAGTCCTCGAATCATGCATACCCGGGTCGGAAAACCGGATCCCACTTTTCCGGGTCATACGCGACACTTCAGAACCTCATCGCTTGCTGGCGGCAAGGCACCTTTCGGCCTCGATAATCGCCTGAGGCTCCCCAACATGCAGCCATTGCCCCTCCATGCACAAGCCGTAGAGGCGGTCCTTGGCGATGGCGCGGTCGTAGAAGGCATTGGCCGAGAACGCCCCTTCGGGCGTTCCGTGGACGAGTTCGGGCTTCACGATGGCCACGCCCGCATAGGCGAAAGGCGCGCCCGGATCCGTCCCGCGGCGGCGCAGACGACCGTCCTCATCCATGTGGAAATCGCCCGGGCCGTCGAATCCAATGCTTGTGGATAACGGCGCCACGAGCATGAGGATGTCCATCCTGTCCGGATCCCAGGCCTTCACGAGGCGCTTCAGATTCGGCTCGTCCCCCTCGATCCAGAGCGAATCGGAATTGAACGTGATGAACGGCCCGTCGCCCAGAAGCGGCAGGGCCTTCTTCACGCCGCCGCCGGTTTCCAGCAGGGCCGCGCGCTCGTCCGAGATGAGGATGCGCGGCACCGTGCGGGTGCCGACATGCGCCTCGAGCATGTCGGCGAAATGGTGCACGTTCACCACCACCGTGTCCATTCCCGCCTCGTGCAGCCGGTCGAGGGCGAAGTCGATCAGGCTCTGTCCCGCCACCTTCACGAGGGGCTTGGGCAGGGTGGCGGTGATCGGCAGCATGCGCTTGCCCAGGCCTGCGGCGAGGACGATGGCTGTGTGCGGCGCGCGGACGGTCTGGGGCAAGGAAATGACTCAGGCTTCGGGAGGGACGTCATCCCCATAGGGGACGAGCCGCGGCAGATAGTTTTCATACCAGCCCTTGAGCTTCCCCAGGGCCGGATGGGCGAGGTTGCGGATGAGGTAGGCCTCGATCCGCGGCAGGTGCTTGAGGTAATGCGGCTTGCCGTCGCGCCGGTCGAGGCGGGCGAAGATGCCGAGGATCTTGGTCGCGCGCTGGCCCGCCATGATGGCATAGGCCCGGGCGAAGGCGGACACGTCGAAGGCCGGGTCGGCGGCCTTCCGGTCGCGGGCATAGAGGCCGATGAGCTTCAGCTCCAGTTCCGGCGGCACCGTCACGCGCGCATCCTGCAGGAGCGACGCCACATCGTAGGCGGGCGAGCCCAGGACCGCGTCCTGGAAGTCGATCAGCCCGACGCGCTGGAGGCCTGCGCGGTCGGGAAGCCAGATCAGGTTGGGCGAATGGTAGTCGCGCAGGGTCCAGGTGACCGGGGCGGAGAGAACCTCGCCCAGGGTCTCGGTCCAGAGATTGACGAACTCGGCCCGCGCCGAACCCGAGAGCTGCGTGCCGATGATGTGCGGCACGTACCAGTCGAGCAGCAGCTCCACTTCGATCAGGAGCGCTTCGAGATCGTAGGGCGGGATCGGGTGATCGATGCCGCCCGCCACAGGCAGCACCTGTGGCAGGGTCTGGCCATGGAGCTGCGCCAGAATCCGCGTCGCCTCCGCGTAGCGCTCCGGAATCGGCCCGCTCTCGTTCGTGACGGGCTCGGAGCCGAGATCCTCGATGAGGAGCAGGCCCGCCTCCAGATCCTCGCCGTAGATGTAAGGCGCGCTGAAGCCCAGGGCTCGCAGGCCCTTGTCGACGGCCACGAAGGCGTTCACGCTCTCGGCAAGCTTCGCGATGGTCGTGTAGGGCTTGCCGCGCCGCACGGCCGGTCCGACCGGGCGCGGGGGAGAGATCATCAGCAGCGCCGTCTCGCCGGAGGGCTTCACCAGGCGCTCGTAGGATCGGATCACCGAGGCGTCGCCCGTCATGGGATGGCGTGCGGCATCGCTCCAGCCGCAACGCTCCACCAGGTTGCGATAGGCCTTCATGCGCTGAAGCCGGGACGCGAAGGCGCCCGTTCCGGTCAGCATGGCGAGCCTGCCCCGGCCCTGGCCTCCCGGGGCGAAATCGAGACGGATGTCGAGATGCTCGGGCTTGAGCGCATCGTCGGCGCGCTCCGGCCATTCCACGAGCGCGATGGCGTTCTCCGTCATCTCGTCCCAGCCCAGCTCCGTCAGTTCGTAGCCGCCGGAGAGACGGTAGAAATCCGCATGGACGATGGGGCAGCGCGGGCCGTCATAGACCTGCATCAGGGTGAAGGTGGGGCTCGGGACCTCGAGTTCCGGCTCGTCCGCGAGGGTCCGCACCAGGGCGCGCGCCAACGTGGTCTTGCCGGCGCCGAGCCCTCCCGAGAGGGTCACCAGATCGCCGGGCTTGAGCTCTTCGGCCAGGATCCGCGCGAAGCGCTCCGTCGACTCGTGGTCGGGGAGCGTCACCATCCAGGCGGCCTGCAAAACATCCTGTTCGGGCATCAGGGCCAGTCCATTCGCCATCGCTGTTCCTACTCGGCTGCGATCGGTGTTAGCGCAGATTGCGCGGAACGGCCATCGGACGGCGTCTCGTGCCGGTCGTTCGGGAAGATGCACGTGATGGTGGTGCCGACGCCCGGGGCGGACGATACCTCGATGCGCCCGCCATGCAGCTCCACGAAGGAGCGCACGATCGACAGGCCCAGGCCCACGCCGCGATGGCGCGTTCCCAGCGTGTGGCTCTCGAACCGCTCAAAGATGCGCGCCTTGATCTCGGGCGGGATGCCGCGGCCCTGATCCTTCACGTCGAAGATCACCTCGCCGCCACGCTTGCGCGCCGAGACCCGGATGGTCTGACCGGGCGACGAGAAGCCGACTGCGTTGGACAGAAGGTTGAACAGGATCTGCCGCACGCGCTTGCCGTCGGCCACGAAGGTGCCGATGTCATCAGGCGTATCGACCATCACCGTGAGAGAGGATTCCGCGAGCCGGTCCTCCAGTCCGCGCATGGCGGCCTCGATGGTGGAGCGGATGTCGACGATCTCAGGGCTGAGCTCCAGGGAGCCCGTGTCGATGGACGCGAGATCGAGAATGTCGTTGAGGATTGCGAGCAGCGCCGCCGACGAGCGCATGATGTGGTCGGCATAATCGCGCTGACGCGGATTGAGCGCGCCCACCGTCTCGTCGCCGAGAAGCTGCGTGAAGCCGATGATGTTGGTGAGCGGCGAACGCAGCTCGTAGGACACGTGATGCACGAACTCGTCGCGCAGGCGCGAGGCGCGTTCGAGCGCGTCGTTGCGCTCGGTCAGCGCACGCTCCACGTTCACGCTCGCCGTCACGTCGGTGAAGCTGAGCAACGTCGCGCCGTCGGGCAGGGGCTGCGCGGTGCAGTCGAGAGCCGAGCCGTCATGGCGCTCGATGCGGCAGGTGAGGCCCATGCGCATGTCCGCGAGGCCCGCCACGGCGCCACGGATGTCGATCCACGGCTCGTCCTGCGAGGTCAGCATGCGGCAGGTCTTGATGATCGTATCGATATGCGGATTCTCGCCCGTCATCTCGAGCGGCAGGTTCCACATCTCGGCGAAGGCGCGGTTATGCAGCTTGAGGCGCCCGTCGGAACCGAACACGGCGACGCCTTCCTTGAGCGTGTCGAGGGTTTCGGACTGGACGCGGGTCAGCGAATGCACCTGAGAGGCCAGCTCGAAGCGCTCGCTGACGTCGTCGAAGAGATAGGTCACGCCGCCCTGCGGATTGGGGTTGATGACCACGCGCAGGGTGCGCCTGTCGGGCAGGTGCCACCAGGTCTCCTGCTGCTCGACCGAGCGGTAGCCCTGCAGAAAATCGGCCTTCCAGGCGCGGAAATCCGCCTGCTCGGGCAGCTTGCGGCCGGCGCGCAGGCGGTCGAGAACCTCGCCGTCCGTCGGCCGCGACGCGAGAAAGGCCTGATCGAGGCCCCAGAGCTGCTGATAGGCCGCGTTGCTGAAGATCAGGGTCTGCGTTCCGTCGAAGATCGCGACGGCCGTCGGCAGCTGATCCAGGGTTCGCACATGGGCATCCATCTGGCGCTGCAGATCCGTGCGGACCGCTTCGAGTTCCGACACGTCCACGGCGATGCCCGCGCTGCCGCCGGACGTGGGGCGCTCGATCACGTCGAGAACGGCCCGGTGGCCTGCCACCACGGCGGTCACGCGGCCCGAGAAGGTGGTGCCCGACTGGCGCTGGCGCCGCGCCTCATCCCGGGTGATCGCTCCAAGAAGCTCGAGGGAGCGCGCGATGGCGTCGTCGAGGTCCTTGGCCTCCACCGACCGCAGATAGGCCTGGTTGGCCCAGAGGAGCTTGTCGTGCTGATCGCGGATCCAGAGCGGGTAGGCGACGTCGTCGAGAAGCATCGTCATGGCGCGCAGGTCGCTGCGTGCGGTCGCCAGTTGGTTCTGGGCCGTCATGAGTTCGGCCCGGTCGCCCGTCACGTCCCGCAGGCGCAGGATCGCCCGTCCGCCGATGGTGCGGCCTTCCACGTCGACGAAGCGGCGGCCCGCCGTGCACCGGCCGGTGAGGCGGAAGCCCTGGCCGCGCTGCTTGAGCTGCTCGAGGGCGATGTCCACGGCGGCCGCATCGGCAGGCGCGAGCCAGGTGCCGAACGCCAGGGCGCGCTGGGCCGGGGCATTGTCGCCCACGATGGAGGGATCGCCCTGGAAGCGCGGTTCGCCGTCGCGGCCGTGCCAGCTCACCAGGAGCTGACGTTCCGACCCCATGAGAAGGGCCGCGAGATCGTCCGCACCCCGGAGGGCGTCGAGCTCGTTGCGCAGACGGCGCTCCATCCGGGCGGAGCGCTTCTGCTCGCGCATGAGCAGGAGGGCGGTGGTGGTCGAGAAGGCGACAAGGCCCATGAAGAGGCCGAAATAGGCCGCGTTGTGAAGGTCGAAGCTGTGCAGGAAGCCCAGAAGGTCCGAGGCGCCTTCCGCGATGGGGAGCAGCAGGCCGTTGGCGAGGGCCGCCGGGGCGGTGCCTGCCAAGAGCATCAGGGACAGGGGAACGCGGGCGGCGCCGACGAGAGAGCCCCTCCCGTCCTTCACACCGTCGTGACGCTCCCTTTGGCCGGCCATGCCGCGCTGCCCTTTCTTCATTGGCGGCCCGACATTCAGGCCAAGTTGGATCGAGCCCCGGCTGCGCTTTTCTGCGCCGCAGAGGTCAACCGTCTACGCATGAACGGAACTGCCGGCGCAGGTTCGAAGCCACAGCACAGCCGGTCGATTCGCGTTCACTCTAGACTACCCCTGACTCCGCCAGGAAGGGGGTTAACACCGGCTTAAACTTCCTTTGGAGAACCTGTGCGCAATTCGTCGAACCATATTGCATTTGAGACACACACATGCCGGTGCGACACTCTGTCGATTCGTCAGCCGTCGACAAAAGAAAAAGCCCGGCCGAAGCCGGGCTTTCGATTGTGGGCCGGAAGACGGCCGATCAGTAGCGGTAGTGATCCGGCTTGAACGGGCCCTTCTCGGAGACGCCGATATAGGACGCCTGGTCGGGGCGAAGCTTGGTGAGCTTCACGCCGATCTTCTCCAGGTGCAGCGACGCGACCTTCTCGTCCAGGTGCTTCGGCAGGGTGTAGACCTTCTTCTCGTACTTGCCCTGCTGGCCGAAGAGCTCGATCTGGGCCAGCGTCTGGTTGGTGAAGGAGGCCGACATCACGAAGGACGGATGTCCCATAGCGTTGCCGAGGTTCACGAGGCGGCCTTCCGAGAGCAGGATGATGCGGTGTCCGTCGGGGAACGTGATCTCGTCGACCTGCGGCTTGATGTTGGTCCAGGTGAGGTTCTTCAGGCCGGCGACCTGGATCTCGTTGTCGAAGTGGCCGATGTTGCAGACGATCGCCCGGTCCTTCATCGCCCTCATGTGATCAAGGGTGATGACGTCCTTGTTGCCGGTGGCGGTGACGAAGATGTCGGCGCGCGGAGCCGCGTCCTCCATGGTCGTGACCTCGTAGCCCTCCATGGCGGCCTGGAGAGCGCAGATCGGGTCGACTTCCGACACGAGCACGCGGCAGCCGGCCTGGCGCAGGGAGGCGGCGGAGCCCTTGCCCACGTCGCCGAAGCCCGCCACCATGGCGACCTTGCCGGCCATCATCACGTCCGTGCCGCGGCGGATGCCGTCGACCAGCGACTCGCGGCAGCCGTAAAGGTTGTCGAACTTGGACTTGGTCACCGAGTCGTTGACGTTGATCGCCGGGAAGAGGAGCTTGCCCTCCTTCTCCATGATGTAGAGGCGGTGAACGCCCGTGGTGGTCTCCTCCGACACGCCCTTGATCGCATTGGCGATCTCGGCGAACCAGCCCTTCGGCTTCTCGGCGAGGAGACGCCGGATGAGCGCGAAGAACACCTCTTCCTCTTCCGAGCCCGGCTTGTCCAGGAAGGTGGTGTCGCCCTGCTCGGCGCGCAGGCCGAGATGGACCAGCATGGTGGCATCGCCGCCGTCGTCGAGGATCATGTTCGGGACGCCGCCGCCGTGCCAGTCGAACAGCTTGGCGGTGTAGTCCCAGTACTCCTTCAGGCTCTCGCCCTTGTAGGCGAAGACCGGGATGCCGGCGGCCGCGATGGCGGCGGCGGCGTGGTCCTGGGTCGAATAGATGTTGCAGGACACCCAGCGGATATCCGCGCCGAGAGCCTTCAGGGTCTCGATCAGCACGGCGGTCTGAATGGTCATGTGGAGCGAACCGGCGATGCGCGCGCCCTTCAGGGGCTGCTTCGGGCCGTATTCCTCGCGAATGGCCATCAGGCCCGGCATCTCGGTCTCGGCGATCGAGATCTCCTTGCGGCCGAAATCGGCAAGGCTGATGTCTCTGACGATGTAATCCTGTGCCATGATGGCCTCTCTCTTGCGCCTGTTCGGTTGAATTGGCGCAGTCTCTAGCAGAGCTCGCGGGGAGAGGCAATCAAGATATAAAGATGTCTTTATATGTCTGCTTCGATCACTCGTCTTCGCCGAACCGGTTGGCGAGCAGGTCGTCGATGGCCTGGAGGCAGAGGGCGGCGTCCTCGCCCTTGGCCGTGACGGTGATCGAGGTGCCCTGGGCGGCCGCCAGGGTCAGCAGTCCCATGATCGAGCGCCCGCCCACGGTCTCGCCGCAGCGGGTCACGGTGACGTCGGAATTGAAGCGCTCGACGGTCTGAACGAACTTGGCAGAGGCGCGGGCGTGCAGGCCCCGGCGGTTGATGATGGGAAGCTCCCGGACCTCGGCTCCATCCGGCACGGCGGCAGGCGGGCAGTCCTGATCGAAGGGCCGGTCCATGAAGCTTACTTTCCGGAGAGGACGCGCGAGGCGATGTTGATGTACTTGCGCCCCGCCTCCTGGGCATGGGAGACCGCGTCGGACAGGGGCTCCTCATCCCGGACGGAAGCCAGCTTGATCAGCATGGGCAGATTGATGCCCGCGACCACCTCGACGGAGCCCCCGTTCATGCAGGAGAGGGCCAGGTTCGACGGCGTGCCGCCGAACATGTCCGTCAGAACCACGACTCCCTGTCCCGAGTTGACCCGGCACACGGCGGCCATGATGTCCTTGCGCCGTGTCTCCATGTCGTCGTCGGGGCCGATCGTGATCGTTTCGAGCTGCTCTTGGGGCCCCACGACATGCTCAAGCGCCGCTTTGAATTCCGTCGCGAGCTGCCCGTGGGTGACGAGCACCATTCCAATCATAATGTTACAAGTCCGAACGCTCCGAGAGCGGAGCCGCTATTTTGTGCACCGCGAAGCCAAGCGCAAGAGCATTGAGAGGAAAAGTTCATCACAGTGTCACGACCGTGTCGCGCAGACCACTCAGGCAGCCCATGGCGACGTCTGCGGAGATTGCCCCGGCCTGCATCCGGATGCGAGGGACCATGACGCCGCACAAGACGACATGCCCGTCCTCCACGTCGGGATAGCGGGCCGGATCCTCTGAGAGATCGACCACCAGGCGAATGACGGCCGCGGGCTCGAAGGCCTGCCGGACGATGCCCAGACCGAAGACCTCGATGCTGCCGCCGAGTGGATCCACGGGCCGCGCCAGCAGGCGGCCATGGAGTGCCTCAAGGCGCGTGCGGTCGTCGCTGACCAGCCGGCCGAACCGGCCGGCCCTGAGGGCGAGCGACACCACCTCGCGGGCGAGCGTCGACTTGCCCGATCCCGACGGGCCCCGGATCAGGAGCCCGGCCTCGCCGACCAGCACGCAGCCGGCGTGGATCGTCTGCGCCTCGCTCACGGGGCTTTCTTCCCGGGATCGCGCCTGGCCCTGTCCTTCCTCTCCTGCTCCTTCTTGGCCTTCACGCCTTCGACCGGAAGACGGATCACGAAGCGGGCGCCCAGGCGCTCGGGCTCGCCGTCCTCGTCGGGAGGACCGAGCCGGTTCTCGGCCCGGATCGTTCCGCGATGGGCCTCGATGATCTGGCGCGAGATGGACAGGCCGAGGCCGGAATTCTGGCCGAAGCCCTGCTCGGGGCGGTCCGTGTAGAAGCGCTCGAAGATCCGGTCGAGAGCATCGGGCTCGATGCCGGGGCCGCTGTCCTCCACCAGGATTTCCACCTGGTTTCTGCGGCGGCGCATGGAGACCTTCACGGGCTCGTCGGGCGGCGAGAAGGAGCGGGCGTTGTCGATCAGGTTGTTGAAGACCTGACCCAGGCGGCTGTCGTGGCCGAGGACGAGGAACGCGTCGCGGCCCTGTGCCTGCCGGTCGATGCTCAGGGTGATGAGCGGGTCGTGCCCCTGGCGGCGCTCGTTGGCGACCGACACCACCGCGTCCAGAAGGCGGACCATGTCCACGGGCTCCGCGTCGGCGCGGGCGAGCTCCGCATCGAGGCGCGAGGCGTCCGAGATGTCGCTGATCAGCCGGTCGAGGCGCTTCACGTCGTGCTGAATGATCGACAGGAGGCGCTGACGGGACTCGTCGTTGCGGGCGAGCGGCAGGGTCTCGACGGCGCTGCGCAGGGAGGTCAGCGGGTTCTTCAGCTCGTGGGCCACGTCCGCCGCAAAGCTCTCGATGGCGTCGATGCGGTTGTAGAGCGCCTTGGTCATGTCCCGCAGGGCGCCCGAGAGGTGGCCGATTTCGTCCGCGCGGCCGGTGAAGTCGGGGATCTCCTGGCGGGACTTCGTGCCCCAGCGCACCCGCTCGGCGGCTTCCGCCAGCCGCCGGACCGGACCGGCGATCGCGCCGGCGAGGAAGAGCGACAGGACGATCATCACCACGGCCGCCACCAGGAACACCTGGAGCAGCGCGAAGCGCTCGGACGCGATGATGGCGTCGATGTCGCCTTCCTGGGTCGACAGGAGGAGCGCGCCCTGGATCGTGCGGAAGCGCTGGATCGGCACGGCCACCGACACGATGGTCTCGCCGCGGTTGTTGACGCGCACCACGCTCGATTGCTGGCCGGCGAAGGCCTGCTGGACTTCCGGAAGGGACTTGCCGTTGGCGGGGCCGACTTCCTCCAGAACGGGCCGCACGGTGCGCCGGAACATCTTGCGGAGGCTGTTCCACGTCCGCTCGATGAAGCTTGTCGTGTTCTCCACATTGGCGACCGGCGGCAGATCCATGCGCAGGATGTCGCCGCGGGAATAGAACGACCTGGAATCGAGCAGGAGCGCGCCTTCGCGGTCGAAGATGCGGGCGCGGGTCTTGGTCGGCGTCACCAGCCGGCGCAGCAGGGGGGCGACGCGCTCCGGATTGATGGAGAATTCCAGGGCCGAGAAGGATTCGTCGGTGAAGCGTTCGGTCTCGCCGGCCTGCATCTGCAGGAGTTGATCCGGATCGATGGTGATGGTGTTGGTCTCCACCGTCGCGGAGCTTGCGATCGCCCCGGCGATGATCTCGCCCTGGGTGAGAAGGCTCTGGACCCGGGCTTCGATCAGGCCCTCGCGGAACTGGTTGAGATACAGGAAGCCGATCAGCAGGGCCACGAGCCCGGCCAGATTGAGCACGACGATCCGGCGCGTCAGGCTCGACGAGCCGCGCTGCACGATCATGCGGCCGAAATGCTTCAGCCGGGCCAGGGCCCCCTGGGGAGCGGGCGGATCGTCGAACGCCGCCTCGGCGTGGATGGGGTCAGCCTTCATGCCACTCGTTCAAGGCACGGTCCGGGTTTGCGTCAACCGGACCATGGCCGTCTTTCCAGGTTGCTTGCGCGTCAAGGCGTCAGGCTTCCTTGAAGCGGTAGCCCACGCCGTAGAGGGTCTCGATCATTTCGAAACTCTGGTCAACCGACTTGAACTTCTTGCGCAGGCGCTTGATGTGGCTGTCGATGGTGCGGTCGTCCACATAGACCTGATCGTCATAGGCCGCATCCATCAGGGCGTTGCGGCTTTTCACCACTCCGGGGCGCGTGGCGAGCGCCTGCAGGATCAGGAATTCCGTCACCGTGAGGGTGACCGGCTCGCCCTTCCAGGTGCAGGCGTGGCGCTCGGGATCCATCTTGAGCTGGCCCCGCTCGAGAGCCTTCGGATCGGCCTCCTTGGGGGCAGTCTGGTCCTTGGGCGCGAAGCGCCGCAGAACGGCCTTCACGCGCTCGACGAGGAGGCGCTGGGAGAAAGGCTTCCGGATGAAGTCGTCGGCGCCCATCTTGAGGCCGAACAGCTCGTCGATTTCCTCGTCCTTGGAGGTCAGGAAGATCACCGGCAGGTCCGATTTCTGCCGCAGGCGGCGCAGGAGCTCCATCCCGTCCATGCGCGGCATCTTGATGTCGAAGATCGCCAGGTCCGGCGGCGCATGCTTGAGCCCGTCGAGGGCCGAGGCCCCATCCGTATAGGTCTGAATGCGATAGCCCTCCGCTTCGAGGGCGATGGAAACAGAGGTCAGGATGTTGCGATCGTCATCGACAAGGGCGATCGTTGGCATGAACTCTTCCTTAGCTTGGCACGGACGATTGTCAGCGTTCTGACTCGTCTGACAACGCAGAGGGTCCTAAAACGTCCCAACTGCGCCTTTCTCGTGGCATAAATATGGTTTCGCCCCGTCTGTGACCAGGGGCGGTCCAGATAGTGGTGCTTAAGGGCGGTGGGTTCAACCGTCGATGAATGGGCGGTTACGATTTGGACAGGTTGGCCAAGCGGCCACCGTGCCGTAGCGGCAAGGGCCTGGAGCCCGGCGGGAAAACTCCCTCATCATACGAAAGAATTCCAAAAGTGCTTTGAAATTCGAGGGATTACGACGGATGGAGGTCTGGTTCCTGGGAAAATAGAATGCGATGAAACAACCTGAGTTGACGGCACCGTCAGCTGACCTAAAGAAGGTTCCATGTTCAAGCGAGACGGCAAAGTTTTGCCTGGATTGTTTGGCCCACCCCATGTGACGGTCATCGGACGGCGGCTGTTCCGGCTGCGCGGCGACCGCCAACCAGGAGAAGTCTTCCGTGGAAAATATCGGCGTGTTCAACAGCGCACAGGGGGCTGAGGTCTCCGGCCTCCGCAACCTCAAACGGGTCTACTGGAACCTCGAGGCGCCCGCGCTCTACGAGCAGTCCCTGACCCGCGGCGAGACCCGGCTCGTGCAGGGCGGGGCGCTCTTGGCGGACACCGGCGTGCATACGGGCCGCTCGCCCAAGGACAAGTTCGTGGTGCGCGACGAGACCACGGA
>NZ_JAGPUP010000514.1:0-42073 GCF_018069605.1 Microvirga sp. HBU67558
CCCGATTGTCCGGCCAAATGTCGATAACGGTTATCTAGGGTCTCCTTGCGGCGAATACAAGGCGGGATTTCCGAAAACCCGCCACCCGCTCCGGCAGAGCCCGGACCAGGATGGTCCCAATAGGATCTGTCGGTGCGTTCCTGTCAGTACTTCAGCCGCAGGGCCTGAACGCTCCCGCCACCATCGGCGCAGGCGATCCGGGCGCGCGGGCACGCGGAGACATAGGCCGGCGTGGGGCAGTAGGTCTGCATGAAGCTCTCGTCGATGGCGCAGGTCACGTGCACCCGGTAGTAACCCTGCGGGCCGCTCGGCGCATCGTGCAGCACGGAATAGCCGAGCCCTTGGTCGGCGAGCCGTGCGATCGCGCGGCCAGACTGAAGCCGGCTGGTCTCGAACCGTGTGGTCGTCCTCACATCCGCCGCCTGGGCCGCCGACCCGATCAGACCGGTTGCCAAGGCGATCCCCATCAAAAGCCGCGTCATGCTGCGCCTCACTCCCGTTGTAAGAGCCGGCCGTGCCGAACCAGCCATGCCGTTACGGCACTACCTTCCTTGAGATAACTGCAAAGCTGCCCTTCCGGATCCATCGCACGCCTCTGCACGAAGGATTAACCACACCCCTGCCCCGTGCCCGCGGTCTGCGGGACTTTAAGCAACCGGTAGGATCTTGTGCCGGATAAACGCTGCCAGTTGTAAGCGTGAACTGTCCAGGATCCCATGCACCACATCCATCTCGCTGAGGGTATGCGGCTTCGTTTTCCGGCGCGCAGCGCCGATTTCGACCAGGGTGTCGAGATCGGAATCGTCGCGGCATTGATGAGCCAGGATCTGACGGAATTCACCCGCAGGATCTCCAACGACAACCTGGGTCAGGTGCGTGCCCTGGTTGAGCAGTTCGGCTACCGGCTCGTCGAGGGCCCGGCGGATGCGGAATTTGTGGAGCTCAACTTCTACAGCCGCACCGCCCGCCCACGTCTGCGCGTCGTGCATTCGGGAACCTGAGCGCGTCAGGCTGAAAATTTCTTCTGCATGGCGCGGACACGCTCCCTGTAAGCCGTGTAGAAGCCGCTCACGGCAATCAGACCGGCCCCGGCGACGGTCCAGGAATCCGGCAGCGATCCGAAGACCAGATAGCCGAGCGTGCCGGCCCAGATCAGCTGGACATAGGAAAACGGCGCGATCAGCGACGCGTTGCCCTGGCGATAGGCCAGAACCACGAATCCGTGGCCGATCGCGAACAGGACGCCCATGCACAGGCCGAGCGCGATCTCGGTTCCATTCGGTGTCACCCAATGGAAGGGCATGAGCGCGCTCAGAACGAGGCTGCCGACCGAGGCCGAATAGGCGAGCGTCGTCAGGGCCTGGTCGCCGGTGATCTTGCGGGTCACCACGGCGCCGACGGCCCAGCTCGATGCACTGATGATCGGCAGGAAGGCCGCGGGCTGGAAGGTGCCCGCGCCGGGACGCACCACGATCATGACCCCGATCAGGCCGATTGCCGCTGCGCTCCAGCGCCGCCAGCCGACGGACTCGCCGAGGAACAGCACGGAGAGCGCCATGATCAGGATCGGCGAGACGAAGAAGATCGCGGTCGCATCAGCCACGGGCAGATGGGGCAGGCTCTGGATGAACATGATGGACGAGCCCACCATGCCCAAACCTCTGAGCACCTGAAGGCTCGGCCGCTGCGAGCGCAGCAGGGCGGGGCCGCCATTCATCAGCACGACAGGGATGATGACGAGCGCGAAGGTGACATAGCGCATCCAGGCCACTTCCGGCGGCGGCAGGGTGGAAGCGAGCTGCTTCGTGATGACGTCAGCCACGGAAAACACGATCGTAGAGGCGATCAGGAACAGGATCCCCCGCAACGGAGAGGCCGACGCGCCGGAGGGCACAGGCGGAGCCGGGTTCTTCCGGGCGACGGGGGCGGAGGTCATGAAGGACTCAAAAAATGAGGCTCGCGCGGCGACGCAACGAGCCTGAAGGTCTCAAGTTTGGAGGATATGGATTTACATAGAATACTGTTTTTACGCGCCGAGAAGTGCAAACTCGGCACATAGTCCATGCTTTCAGCGAATGGACCGATCAGTCGACGGACTTACTCTTGCGCTCTAAGCATGGAAGCCCCGAACCGGCCTTGGTCTTTGGATCGCCTGTCGAGACCTGTCCATGGAGCAGGCATGCGGAATGAATATAGGCAGGAGCAGATGCCGGAGACACCGAGCCGTCTGGTGAGAGGGACCCCCGCCTTTCGCCAGTTGAATCTCGCCCTGTTCGCCGCCGGCTTCTCGACCTTTGCCATCTTGTACTGCGTTCAGCCCCTGCTGCCGGAGTTTTCGCAGGAGTTCCATGTCAGCGCCGCCATCAGCAGCCTGTCCCTGTCGCTCTCGACCGGCCTCCTCGCCGTGGCCATGCTGGCGGCCGGATCCCTGTCTGACGTCTGGGGGCGCAAGCCCGTCATGGTGGCGTCCCTTTTCGCCTCGGCAGTTCTGACTCTTCTCTCGGCCGCCGCCCCGAACTGGACCAGCCTGCTCTTCGCCCGCATGCTGATCGGTGTCACCCTGAGCGGCCTTCCGGCCGTCGCCATGGCCTATGTGAGCGAGGAGGTGGATCCGAAATCCATCGGCCTCGCCATGGGGCTCTTCATCGGCGGCAACGCGGTAGGCGGCATGGCGGGACGGATCATCAGCGGCCTGCTGACGGATCTCGGCTCCTGGCGGCTCGCCATCGGCCTGATCGGAGCCGTGGGGCTCGCATCGGCGGTCGCGGCCTGGCGGAGCCTGCCGGCTTCAGCCCACTTCCAACCCCGCCCAGCCCGTCCGGCAGAGCTGCTGGGCTCCTTCAGGGAACACCTGCGCGATCCCGGCCTGCGGGCCCTGTTTGCGGAGGCTTTCCTCCTCATGGGCGGGTTCGTGACGATCTACAACTATCTCGGCTATCGCCTGACGGAGGCGCCCTATTCCCTGAGCCAGACCGCCATCGGGGCGATCTTCTCCGCCTATCTGATCGGAACCTTAAGCTCCGCCTGGATCGGCGAGCTGGCGGGACGGTTGGGGCGACGGCGCGTCCTATGGGCCATGATCGCGATCATGCTCGCCGGCGTGGCGCTGACGCTCTTCCATCATCTGGCGCTCATCCTGGCCGGGGTCGTGGCCGTCACCTTCGGGTTCTTCGGCGCGCATTCCATCGCGAGCAGCTGGGTGGGAAACCGGGCTCTGAGCGGGAAGGCTCAGGCCTCCGCCCTGTATCTGTTCTGCTACTACCTAGGCTCCAGCGCCGTCGGCACCCTGGGCGGCGTGTTCTGGATCCATGGCGGCTGGTCCGGCGTCGCGGCCCTGGTGACCCTTCTGCTCGCAGTGGCCCTTGGTCTTGCCCTCTGGCTCATGACTCTTCCGCCGCGCAAAGCTGGGCCGGACCCATCCCAGTAAGCAAGCATGCGCGACCAAGCAATCGCGCGAGAGAGTGTTTGAGTTCAATTTGACGCTCGATTTGATCGCTACACTATCATCATAGATCAATTGCATAGTGGACTCTGATACTGAGGCTATACATCCGATATGGCGGATGATTATAGCGTCTTAATGTTGCCCTATTAGCCTTCATTTTGCACCCCATCGATAACAATCAAGGGAATGCATTGTGGATCAACGTAAGGTGACGCTCGCACTCGCCAGTCTTTTCATCTCCGGATCGACGATCGTCTTGACTCCTGCCGCTCATGCGGAGCCTGACACATCGTCCAGCAAGGTCATCCAGAGCGGCCGCGCCTCCTGGTACGGACCGGGCTTCCACGGCCGGCGCACCGCAAGCGGCGAAACCTTCAACACCAACGATCTGACCGCCGCCCACCGCACCCTGCCCTTCGGCACGAAGGTCCGGGTCGTGAACCGGAAGACTGGCAAATCCGTGGTGGTTCGTATCAATGATCGTGGTCCCTATGCCCATGGCCGCGTCATCGACCTGTCAAAAGCCTCCGCGCAGGCGATTGGGATCTCCGGGGTCGGATCCGTCGACGTCGCCCAGCTCTGACGGCGGTTCCGAAGCCAGCCGTTTTTTCATCACCGAATCATCGTCAAACTGAGCCTTTACGAGCGCCCGGGCAGGAACCTTCCTGTCCGGGCGCCTCATGGAACCGAGAAGCCTTCGGGTCGCTTTTCCCCGGTCACCTTTTTTGAACACGAGGCCTATTGGAAACGCATGAAGATCGGTCGGCCGCTGACATCGATCACTGCCCTCCTGGCGTTGCTGACGGCCGCGGCCCCCATGGCTGCGGCGCAGACAGGACGGACCTGGGTCGATCCCCCGGCTGAGGGCACGGCCTCCCCGCCGCCCTCCCCTCCGCCCTCCCCGCCCGCGAGCCCGGCACCGGCCGCCCCCGTACCGGCCGCCCCGGCGCCGGCCCCGCAGGCCGCGACACCGCCCCCCGCACCTCTTCCCGCCCCTGCGGCTCCGCCGACCCGATCGGCACAGCCTCAGGATCCGGTCGCCCGGCCCGACGCGCCGGCTGTCCGGCAGGCCGAGCCGCCGCCTGCGGCAGCCCCGTCGGCTCCCGCCGTGACGGCGCGGCCGCAGAAGGACCCGGATGCCGACAAGCGCGGCGACCGCGAGTCCGTGGCGAGAAACTTCGCGATCGATTATCTCCAGTCCTGGTCGGCCTCGAACGACGTCGCGCTGGAAGCCACGGCGGCCTTCTATGCGCCCCGGATCCTCTTCCATGGCCGCGAAGTGACCATGCAGAGGCTCTTCAACGAGAAGCGGCGCTTCGTGCGGCGCTGGCCCGAGCGCGACTATCGTCCGCGCCCGGACGGGATCGGAACCGTGTGCAACCCGGCCGGCGAGGTCTGCACGGTGCATGCGGTGTTCGATTTCACCGCCTCGTCGCCCAAGCGGCGGCGCATCTCGCAGGGCACCGGCGCCCTTCAGCTCATCGTTCAGTTCATCGGCGACAAGCCGGTCATCGTGGCCGAGCACAGCACGCTGCTCGGCCAGGACCGCCGCCGAAATCGTGCCCCGGAGGGCGCCTCGCATGAATGACGACACCATGACCCACGATCCGAAGGCGGATCCGCGCCGCAACTGGGCCCGCATGCGCGACAGGATGCGCGAGACCATCCACGCGGAGCTCGACCGGTTTCACCCCACCGACGACGCCCGCCGCGCGCTCGAGCTGATCATCGAATCCTCCGTGCGCCCGTCCGAGGTGGACGGGGTGCTCAAGCTCACCATCATCGACCACGAGGGCCGGCCGCGCACGATCGAGAAGGACGGGCGGAATGCGGAGTTCACGCTGCACGACCTGATGGACGAACTGCGCCTGAAATATCCGGTGCTGTTCCGGCCGGCGAAGCGCGACGAGGCCTCGATCGCAGACGGGAGCGAACCGCCCCGGCCGCGCGAGAAGCCGAAGCGCGATTGGATGAGCCTCGACCCCGGCTCGCCTCCGCGGCCGGCGGCCGAACCGGCCCCGCCACCGGAGGAGGCAGTCGTGCCGCCAGTGCGGCAGGAGGCCGCCGCTGACGAACGAGGCCCGAGGCTGCCGGCCGCGGAATGGCCGCGCAGCTCGCCCGAGGCGTCCAAGGCCGCGGTCGCGCGCGACCGCAGCGCCGGGAACCCGGTGGAACACCATCCGGTCCCGGTGGCCGAGGAGCACGAGCGCACGGTCTTCGGCGACATGCGCACCCGCTCCTGGAAGCGCCCGGCCCTCGCGCTCAGCGCGGCGGCCGTCCTCGCGCTCGTGGGCGTCGGCGCCGTCCTGTTCCGGGGCGACGAGGCGCCTGCCCCTCAGTCCAGCACGGGCGCGCCGGCCGCGGCCACCGCCGCAGCGGCCAGTCCCATCCGGGAACCGGAGCCTTCGAGCACGGGCTCGACCGGCTCCGCGGGGGCGCTGCGCGGGGTGCCGGACGTGATCGACACGGCGACCCTGTCCCTGAACGGTGAGGTGGTGCGCCTGTTCGGAGTGGAATGGGCGCCAGGCGCCGGCAAGCCCGAAGACCTGACCCAGTATCTCAACGGCCGCGAAGTGGCCTGCGATCAGGTGGCCGGAAACGACGTCTACCGGTGCCAGGTCGGCGGACAGGATCTGTCCCGCGTGGTGCTGTTCAACGGCGGCGGGCGGCCCACCGACGATGCGACTCCGGACCTCAAGGCCGCGGCCGAGAAGGCCCGCGAAGCGAAGATCGGCGTCTGGGGCAAGCAGCAGCCATAAGAGCGGCAACCAAAACGAAAGCGGCCCCCGCGCAGGCAGGGGCCGCTTGGCTGAGGCTCATGGATTTCAGGCGCCCGCCGGGGCCGGCGCCGGAATCTCGATCTCGATCTCGAGGGTCGAGATGTCGGAATCGCGGTTCATCTTCACCTGAACGTTGTCCTGCTCGACCATGACGTGGCGGCGGACAACGGCCAGGATCTCTTCCCGCAGCTGCGCCACGAGATCGGGCTTGCCGCCGACGACGCCGCGCTCATGCGCGAGCAGGATCTGCAATCGCTCCCGCGCGACGGGCGCCGAGGTGCGCCGGTTGAAGAAGCTCAAAAGGCTCATGCAGCCCTCCGTCCGAACAACTTGCCGAACAACCCCTTCTTGTCGGTCGGGATGGTCAGCTCGACGGTCTCGCCCTTGAGGCGGCGCACGGCGTCGAAATAGGCCCGGCCCGGCGCGCTGGCCGGATTGTTCAGGGTCACCGGCGAGCCGACATTCGAGGCGCGCAGCACCTCCTCGCTCTCGGGGATGATGCCGATCAGCGGGATCGACAGGATCTCCAGCACGTCCTCGACCTTCAGCATCTCGCCGCGCTCGGCGCGGGCCGGATCGTAGCGGGTGAGCAGCAGGTGCTTCTCGATGCGCCCGCCCTTCTCGGCCAGCTCCGTCTTGGAATCGAGCAGGCCGATGATGCGGTCGGAGTCGCGGACCGAGGAGACCTCCGGGTTCGTCACGACCACCGCGACATCCGCATGGCGCATGGCCATGGTGGCGCCGCGCTCGATGCCCGCCGGGCTGTCGCAGATGATCCAGTCGAACTTTTCGCGCAGTTCGTTCAGCACCCGGGCCACGCCCTCTTCCGTGAGCGCATCCTTGTCGCGGGTCTGCGAGGCGGGCAGCAGGGAGAGGTTCTCCATGCGCTTGTCGCGGATGAGCGCCTGGTTGAGCTTCGCGTCGCCCTGCACCACGTTGATGAGGTCGAACACCACGCGGCGCTCGGCCCCCATGACGAGGTCCAGGTTGCGCAGGCCGACGTCGAAGTCGATGACCACGACCTTCTCGCCGCCATGCGCCAGCGCCGCGCCCAGCGCCGCCGAAGACGTTGTCTTGCCAACGCCACCCTTGCCGGAAGTTACGACCAAAACTTTGGCCATTGTCGCCCTCTTTCTCTCAATCCATTGTTTTCAGGATGATCGAATCGCCATCCAGGTTCACTTGCACAGGCTGACCGAGGAACTTGCCTCCCAGATCGTCAGCGGTCTTGTAGAGCCCATCGATCGCAATCAATTCGGCTTCGAACTTCCGGCAGAAAATACGGGCGCGGCCGTTGCCCGTGCAGCCCGCGATGGCGCGGCCGCGCAGGGATCCGTAGACGTGGATCGATCCGCCCGCGACGATCTCCGACCCGGACGCGACGGAGCCCAGCACCGTCACGTCGCCTTCGGGATGCAGGATCGATTGTCCCGACCGCACGGAGCCTTCGATGAGCAGCGACTTCTCCGGCACGGGCGCGTCGGCGAAGGGCGTGCCGGCGGCGGCGACCGCCGCGCTGGCGGCATCCGGCACGTCGATCTCGCCCGTCGGCTTGCCGCCGGCGATCGGCGGCGGCATGTCGCCATCGACGTTCTCGGGTGCCGCGCCTTCGAGGCCGATGATGCGGATGTTGCGCATCTTGAACGCGGCCAGGAGGAACTTCAGCTCGGACTTCGAGGGCTTCAGCGACGAAACGTCGGCGATGATGGGTCGCCCGGTGAAGAAGCCGGGCGAACGTTCCGATACGGCATCGAGATCTTCGAGCCAGTCTCTCAGCGGCACTTCGGGCGCGAGGACCAGGGCCATGAAGGACCTGCCACGGAAGCGAAGAGAAGGACGGTTGCGAACGGCAATGGTCACGGGAGTACAGATTCCTTTAATTCCCCATGATTTCGACCGTTTATGGTTAACGGACCGTTAAAGGAGCCGGCGGGCGCTCACAATTTTGCGGCCGGGCGCGGTCGCGGGATCTGCGGGAATTCCAAGGCGGAATCCGGGTAAACCCTGAGGCTCGGATGAGAACTTCCGCCCCTTCAAGGAATATAAAGATAAAACATATCTCTTTTTGATTATCTCATAGCACTTATTGAGTATTACTCCGTCCTCAAAGCTCAATTGACCGAGCCATTAAGGAGCATACGATGAGATTTCTTTCGTTTTGTTTCATCGTTGCTTAACGCATATTTTCATCGATAGGGACGAGCACAGAACGATCGGATCGACAAGCAGCCGCAAGGCTCATCCAGGGGAGGATGAAGAATGTCGGGTCGCGTGAATACCTGGTCTCCCGTTGGCAGATTTTTCCGCCATTTTTCTCTCCAGGCCGCCGTGGTGGCAGCCGCACTCGCGTCCGGCACCCTCGCGGCGCCCGCCCAGCCGACCCCTGCCCCGCCGGCGCCGGCATTCAACCCGGCCCGCGCCAATGCGGGCACCCTCGGGGTGATCTCGGGCGGGGCGGACGGCACCTATATCCGCATCGCGGCCGACCTCGCCAACGTGCTCGACGGCGAGGACCTGCGCGTGCTGCCGATGATCGGGCGCGGCTCGCTGCAGAACCTGCGCGACATCATGTTCCTGCGCGGGGTCGACATCGGGATCGTGCAGATGGATGCGCGCGAGCAGCTGAAGGCGGAGAACCTCCAGAACGATGCGGTGCGGCGCCTGCGCTTCATCACCCGCCTCTACAACGAGGAGGTCCACATCATCGCCGACCGGGAGATCACCGACATCCGTCAGCTCGACGGCAAGAAGGTGAACATCGACAAGGCCGGCAGCGGCACCAACCTGACCTCCCGGCTGATCTTCGACAAGCTCGGGATCAAGCCCGAGATGACCACCTTCGACCAGGCCTCGTCCTATGCGAAGCTCAAGTCGGGAGACATCCAGGCGGCCGTTTACGTGGCCGGACGCCCGGTCCGGGCGATCGCCGAGTTCCAGACCGAGGGCCGCTTCCACCTTCTCTCGATTCCGTTCGAGGGAGAGATCGCGGAAAGCTACTTCCCGGCGCGTTTCGCGAACGCCGATTATCCGCAACTCGTCGACAAGGACAAACCCGCCGAGACCCTCGCGGTCGGCAGCCTTCTGGCCGTGTTCAACTGGCCCGAGAACTCCGACCGCTACAACCGCGTCAAGCGCTTCGTCGACGCGTTCTTCTCCCGGTTCGACGAGTTCCTGCAGCCGGGCCGGCATCCGAAGTGGAAGGAGGTCAACCTGGCGGCCGACGTGCCCGGCTGGGAGCGCGTGAGGCCCGCCCAGGCCTGGCTCGACCGGGCCGCCACAGCGAGCAAGCCCTCGCCCCAGGGCCAGAGCTTCGAGAGCTTCCTGAAGGGCAGAGGCATCGACGTCTCGGCCGAGCAGCGCGAGGTCCTGTTCCGGGAATTCCTCGCCTGGCAGAGCGATCGGCAACGATCCGCCCGGCGCGTCACCCGGCAGGACTGAGCCTCGGACCTGACAGTGGAAGGCACTTTCAGGATCGACCCGATGCTCGATTCCTCAGCGGCGCATCGTTTGGTGCGGAAACCGGGACCGCGTTCCGCCCGGTGCGCTGAGACACCAAGGCAGGACCGAAGCCGGAGGCCGGGCACACGGCCTCCGGCGGCCACCCAAGGAGGTCCGACATGATTGGGCACAAGACATTTGATTTGAAATCGTTCACCGCCGAGTTGCTGGCCACCACGTTGATCGGCGCGGCTCTTCTCGGACCCGCATCCGCACAGGGGCTTCCGAACAACCCCGGTCCGGCCGCGGAGGGAGCGGACAACCTCATGACCCTCCTCCCGCTGCTCCTGACCTCGCCGGACCGGCGGCAGCTCGCGGCGGAGCTCGAAACCTCCATCCGCACCGGCGACCGGAAGAAGGCCGAGGACAGGCTCAACGCGGCCATCGAGGTCGGCACCCTGGCGATCGTCCTCGTCGACCACCTGAACAATCCGGACCTCGTCGCCACCCTGCAGGGTCTCGGCATCCGGGGCGAAGCGAAGCCGGCCCCGGAACCGGCCGCAGCCGCCGCGCCGACGGCCGCGCCATCCTGTCCGGCTCCTCTTGGGCCGGTTCCGGTCAACCTCGTCGACATGCAGCAGGCTCTGGACCAGGAACGCTCCTTCAGCACCACGGTGTCGCAATCCCTGACGGGGCTCATGCAGGAGCACGGCGCTCTCGAGGCGCGCCTGAAGCAGGAGCAGGGAACCCAGGCGCTCGCCGCCTCCGAGATGCAGCAGGCCCTGCAGCGGGAGCGCGAGCAGAGCCAGGCCGCCCTGCAGGAGGCGGACGGGCTTCGCGAGCAGGTCCGCTCCCTGCAGGCGGCCCGGGAGCAGGACCGGGCGTCCGTGGCCACGACCGCGTCCGAGCGGGACGCGCTTCTGCGTCAGGAACGGGACCGGAGGGACAGGGTCGAGCGCGAGCTCGCCGGCGCCCACAAGAAGCTGCGCGACCTTCAGGCCGCCAGCGACGAGAGGACCGCCGCGGAGGCGCGCCGGACCGCCGAGCTGGAGAAGGCCCTGGCCTGGGCCCGGACGCGCAGCGACATGCTGACCCAGGAACTGCTGGACACGTCGGAGGAGCTGGACGCGCTCCAGGAGCCCCGTCGCCCGAGCGCCACCCCGGTGGTGTTGCGCCTCGCGGCCACGGGAACCGAGCCGCCCCTGGTCACGCCCCCGCAGGAGACGCCCGTTCAGGCTCCCCCGGCTCCGCCGGCCGTGGAGGCGAGGCCGTCATGGGTGGAGACCGGGCGGGCCCTGCTGGACGTCACCTCGGCCTTGCCGCCGAAGCAGCCGCCCGGCGTGGTGGTCGCGGCTCTGCCGGACGGGATCGAGCCCCTGCCGCTCGGCGCCGCGGCCGCCCCTCCGGCAAAGGCGGAGGTTCCCGCCGCAGGATCGGGCAGAACCGCGCCTGAGCCCGCCAAGCCGGACGAGCGCCTGATCCTGCGGGCGGAGGAACTCTTCCATAAGGGCGATGTGAGCGGCGCCCGCCTGCTTCTCGAGCGCGCCCTGGACGGCGCCAATCCCCGGGCCGCCTTCGTGCTGGCCGAGACCTTCGATCCGAACGTGCTGACCCGGCTGGGCGTGCTGGGGATCCGGGGCGATGCCGCCAAGGCCCGGGAGCTCTATGCCCGCGCCCGCGCCATGGGGGTCGCCCAGGCCGGAGAACGGCTGGAGGCGCTGAAATAGGGCTTGAGAGCATCGTCCGGCGCTCTCGTCGATGCCGGCTTATCGGAGCGCGCCCCACCTCTCCCCGTCATCACCGGCCTTGTGCCGGTGATCCCGCGTCGGCAAGGCGCGGCGCCTTTCAGGATCGGGATAGCCGGGACGGGCCGGCCATGACAGGCGGACGATTGCATCCCGAAAGCGGACCCGCCGGGTCCGCCCGATGGGCTAGAACGGCACCCACTCCCCGCCCTCGGTGAGGGAATCGACGGCCCGCTCGAGGGCGGTGCCGGCGTCGAGCAGCTGCTGGGCCGTCTGCTGGATCTGCAGGGGCGGGCCCGGCAGGCCGGCCACGTGCTCGGTCAGGTCCCTCACCCGATCGATCAGGTCGATCAGGTCGGCGGCGAGCGCGGCCCTCTCTTCGGCCTCCGCGGCAGCGGGCCGTCCTTGCTTCAGGCGCGGAGCGAGAGGGATCACGTTCGACATGCTCTGAAAATCTTCTTTTGTTCTGCCGAGGGCAATGGACCGTCCGGGCATGATCCACAGCAAACCGCAGCTTTCGGGCCGGCCGCGCGTCACGTCGCGACGGCTGTCCTACCGACGGGAGCTTGCCGGAGGCTTAAGCTTCACGGTTGACTCCAACATATTGGACGAGTATTCTATTTTGATGGATCAAACCTCCGCCTTGAACGCTCATCTCGCCGGGCGCCTGCGCAACCTGCGCGCGGCGAACGGCCTGACCATGGACGCCCTGGCCGAGCGCACCGGGGTGAGCCGGTCCATGATCTCCCTGATCGAGCGCGGCGAGAGCAGCCCGACGGCGGTCGTGCTCGACAGGCTGGCCGCAGGCCTCGGCGTCACCCTGGCGTCCCTCTTCGCCGAGCAGGACAGCGCCGACGCGTCGCCTCTCGCGCGCCGGGCCGACCAGCGCGTCTGGCGCGATCCGGACAGCGGCTACACCCGCCGCAACCTGTCGGCGCCCGGCTTCGTCTCGCCGATCGAGCTCGTCGAGGTGGTTCTCCCGCCCGGCGCGCGCGTCGCCTACGACACGGGCCATCGCGCCGCCCCGGTGCACCAGCAGATCTGGATCATCGAGGGCGAGATCGACCTGACCCTGGGCGATGAAACCCACCATCTGGCCACCGGCGACTGCCTGTCCATGCGCCTCGACCGGCCGACCATCTTCCGCAACCATGCCGACCGGCCCGCCCGCTACGTGGTGGCGCTCGCCACCGACGGGCGCGCCGGATCCGCCCCCCCGCGCCGAGGAGCCCCATGACCGCGCCGATCACCATCCAGTCGCTCTCCCCGCAGGACGCCCGGGAGCAGATCGGCGCCCTGTCGGCCGTCCTGATCGATTGCGTCGAGGGCGGCGCCTCGGTGAGCTTCATGTCGCCCCTGACTCAGGAGAGGGCCGACGCCTTCTGGCAGGGCGTCGCCGACGGGGTCGCGGCCGGGGAGCGCATCCTGCTCGTCGCCCGGGACGGGGCATCCGTCCAGGACGGGGCGTCCGCCCGGATCGTCGGCACCGTGCAGGTCGTGCTCAGGCAGCCGGAGAACCAGCCGCACCGGGCCGACATCGCCAAGATGCTCGTCCACAGCGCGGCGCGAAAGCGCGGTGTCGGCGCGGCCCTCATGCGGGCCGCCGAGGACGCGGCCCGGGCGGCCGGCAAGACCGTGCTCGTGCTCGACACGGTGACGGGCGGGGACGCGGAGCGCCTCTACGAGCGCGCCGGCTGGACCCGGTCCGGGGTCATCCCGAACTATGCCCTGTGGCCGAAGGGCGGGTTCTGCGACACCACCGTGTTCTACAAGCAGATCGGCGCGGGCTGATCGCCCCGCGGACGGGCGGTGTAGACCTTGGCCCAATGGGCTTGCGCGCGCCGGCCGTGCTATGGCCGGGCCTCCTCAACCCTCCTGCTTGGCACCTCCGTCAGATCACCATCATGGACCTATCGACTGCGGCGCTCCTCGCCGCCTCGGGCCTTGCGGCCGGCCTCGTCAACGCCATCGCGGGCGGCGGCACCTTCTTCACCTTCTCGGCCCTCGTAGCCGCGGGCCTGCCGCCCGTGGTCGCCAACGCGACCAGCGCGGTTGCGGTCACGCCGGCCAATCTCTCGAGCGCCTGGGCCTACCGGCGCGAACTCGCCCGCAATGCGAGGCGCTTCGCGGCTCTGGGAATCGTCAGCCTCGTGGGCGGCGTGATCGGCGCCTACATCCTCACGGTCACCAACAACGACGCCTTCCGGCAGCTCGTGCCGTGGCTGCTGCTGTTCGCCACCCTGCTCTTCGCCGCGAGCCCGAAGATCGTGGCGCTCGCCCGGGCGATCGGCAAGCAGGAAGGGCATCACCCGTCCACGAAGGCCTGGGCGGCGGGCCTGGCGTTCCAGACGGGCGTCGCGACCTATGGCGGCTTCTTCGGCGCCGGCATGGGCATCGTCATGCTGGCAGCCCTCGCCATCACCGAAGGCGACGATTTCCACCTGATCAATTCCGCCAAGCACCTGTGCTCGACGCTGATCCAGCTCGTCGCCGTGGTGCTGTTCATCGCCAACGGCCTCGTGAGCTGGCCCGAAACCCTCATCGTCGGGGCAGCCTCGGTGATCGGCGGCTATCTCGGCGTGGTCTTCGGGCGCCGCCTGCCGGCCAGCGTCATCCGCTGGCTCGTCATCGCGGTCGGGGCGGTCCTGACACTGTATTTCTTTATCTGGTGAATTCGCTAACCATACTCGAAATTGCACGCGGCCGGGCGGCCTTTCGGAAGCGGCTGCCCGATTGACGCCACAACCATGCTCCTTCCTGCGACGTCTCGATTCTCAAGTCTCGCGAAAAGGAAATGCTCGTGGCCGAATCCCAACACCTCTCAGGACTCGACGGAACGCAATCGGTCAGCGCCCTCGGCCTGCGATGGGCCGCCCTGCGCGGCATGCTGAACTCGCCCCTGATCATGGCCGACGAGCAGCGCGGGCTGCGCGACGAGCTCGTGCGCGAGCTCGCCGCCATCGAGCAGGATTTCAGCGGCCTGCCGTCGCGCACCACCATGGAGATTTCCGCCAAGCTCGACATCGCGCGATCGGCGCTTCGGGAACGCGTCCAGAACGGCGAGACCTGGCTGGCCGACCTGATCGAGAGCATCCAGGCCGACCTCCACGCGGTCAATCAGAAGCCCGCCATGGCCACGGCCGCGACGGCGGCCACGACCAACCGCTCCCCGGCCAATCTCAGCCGGCCGCAGCAGCGCTCCGACGAGACCGGCTCGTCGCAAGGCTCGTCCAGCACCACGCCTCCGACGGGTTCGGAAACCGCCACCTCCTCGGCGGCCTGACCGCGTCAGGCGCCGCCGCCGAAGCCTCTCGGACGCGGCGCCTGTCCCACGATGCTTGCGTCTACACGAGCCCGGGATCGATCGCGCTCGGCCGCTCGAGCCAGGCCGGGACGGGCAGGTTCTTCCCGCGCAGGAAATCCGGGTTGAACAGCTTGGACTGGTAGCGCGTGCCGTAATCGCACAGGACGGTCACGATGGTGTGCCCGGGCCCGAGCTCCCGGGCGAGGCGAATGGCGCCCGCGACGTTGATGCCCGACGATCCCCCCAGGCACAGGCCCTCGTGTTGCAGCAGATCGAAGACGATCGGCACCGCCTCCTCGTCGGGGATCTGGAACGCCACGTCGATGGGCGCATCGACCAGGTTGGCCGTGATGCGCCCCTGACCGATGCCCTCCGTGATGGACGACCCCGAGGCCTTGAGCTCGCCGGTCGTGTAGTAGCTGTAGAGGGCCGCGCCCATCGGGTCGGCAAGGCCGATCCGGACGTCCGGGTTGCGCTCCTTCAGCGCCATGCCGACGCCCGCCAGCGTGCCGCCCGTGCCGACCGCGCAGATGAAGCCGTCGACCTTGCCGGATGTCTGCTCCCAGATCTCCGGCCCCGTTGTCTCGATATGCGCCTGCCGGTTCGCCACGTTGTCGAACTGATTGGCCCAGATCGCCCCGTTCGGCTCCGACGCCGCGAGGCGTTCGGCCAGACGGCCCGAGACCTTCACGTAGTTGTTGGGATTGGCATAGGGCACGGCCGGGACCTCGATGAGCTCGGCGCCCGCGAGCCGCAGCATGTCCTTCTTCTCCTGGCTCTGCGTGTCCGGGATCACGATCACCGTCCTGAACCCGAGCGCGTTGGCGACCAGCGCCAGGCCGATGCCGGTATTGCCGGCCGTGCCTTCCACGATGACGCCGCCCGGACGCAGGGTCCCGCGCCTCACCGCGTCCTGAATGATGAACAGGGCGGCCCGGTCCTTCACCGACTGGCCGGGATTCATGAACTCGGCCTTGCCCAGGATGGTGCATCCGGTCGCTTCGGAGGCATGGCGGAGCTTGATCAGGGGCGTGTTGCCGATGGCGGCGGGAACGTCGGGCTGGATGGTCATGGCACTCCCTGCGGGCTGCGAGACGTCGTCGTTGGATGGGAGAACGGGTTTAAACCCATCGGCCTGACAATTCACGGATCATATTCACAAACAATTTATGTGATTAAAAAAGAAAATACAATCCTTGACGTTCTTTATACCGAACCACATTGTTGGGCTCTTGGGATCCGGGATGTTGGCCAGGAACAACCCTCCCCCATCGTGGCCGGGCTTGTCTCGGCCATCCGGACACGGTGAGGCGCAGCGCGTTTCATCGGGATCACCGGCACGAGGCCGGTGACGACGAGCGAGTGTGATTCTGGCCGAGCTCCGGGATCCCGATCCGTAACGCATTCACGAACGCTCAGGAGCGCCCATGTCCAGCTCTGCCGTGGCTTCGCCTCTTTCCGTCGGAAACCGTGCAAGCTTGACCATCAACGCCCCGGCCTCCCTGGCCGCCGCAGCCGGCATCCTCGGCGGCGCGGCCCTCCTGGGCGCCGTCATCAATCCGCGCCAGGCCGCGCTCTACGTGCTCGGCGCGGCGCTCGGGCTCGTGCTCTACCACGCGGCCTTCGGCTTCACCTCGGCCTGGCGCGTCTTCATCGCGGACCGGCGCGGCGAAGGCCTGAGGGCCCAGATGGTGATGCTGGCCATCGCGTCCATCCTGTTCTTCCCCGTGCTCGCCTCCGGCACGCTCTTCGGCCAGCCCGTCGCCGGCAACGTGTCGCCGGCGGGGATCGGGGTGGTGTTCGGCGCCTTCATCTTCGGCATCGGCATGCAGATGGGCGGCGGCTGCGCGTCGGGCACGCTCTACACGGTCGGCGGCGGCTCCACCCGCATGCTGATCACCCTGGCGGCCTTCATCGCGGGCTCCGCCATCGGGGCCGCGCATCTGCACTGGTGGACCGCGCTTCCGAGCCTGCCGGCAATCTCGATCGTCAAGGCCTGGGGGCCCTGGACGGCCCTGGCCGTGCAGCTCGCGGTCTTCGCGCTCATCGCGGCCGTGACCGTGGTCCTCGAGAAGCGCCGCCACGGCCAGCTCGTGCAGCCGGCCCCCTCCCCGCGTCACGGCCTGGCCCGCTTCACCCGCGGGCCCTGGCCCCTGGTGGCGGGCGCGGTCGCCCTGGCGCTCCTGAACTTCGTAACGCTCTATCTCGCGGGCCGGCCCTGGGGCGTGACCTCGGCCTTCGCCCTCTGGGGCTCGAAGATCGCCGCCGCCATCGGGTTCGACGTGGCGAGCTGGCCCTATTGGTCGAGCCCGGCCAACCGGGCCGCGCTCAACAGCAGCATCTTCAACGACGTCACGACCGTGATGGATTTCGGCATCATCCTCGGGGCGCTCCTGGCCGCCTCCCTGGCCGGCCGCTTCGCGCCCACCTGGAAGGTCCCGCTACGCTCCGCCGTCGCGGCCGTCGTCGGCGGCCTGCTCCTCGGCTACGGCGCGCGGCTCGCCTATGGCTGCAACATCGGGGCCTATTTCTCGGGCATCGCGTCCGGGAGCTTCCACGGCTGGGTCTGGCTCGTGGCGGCCTTTGCGGGCAACGTCCTCGGCACGCGCCTGCGCCCGCTCTTCGGCCTCGAGGTGGAGCGCGTGAAGCTCACCGGCTGCTGATCGGCAAGGGGCTGAGATCCGCTCAGCCCCTTTGCATCAAGGAGCGACAGGCGGTCCTGCTTCAGCAGGCGCTCCTGCTTCGGCAGGCAGTCCTGCATCCGGCTGCCTGATCGACCGGATCAGGTGGCCCAGGGCCATGAAATCGCTCTTCCGGGTCGAGGTGCGGCGCCAGGCCAAGCCCACCGTGCGCATGGGCGCGTCCTCGGGAAATTCGATGAGCGCGACTCGCTGCCGGTC
This sequence comes from Microvirga sp. HBU67558, assembly GCF_018069605.1. Lineage (NCBI taxonomy): Bacteria > Pseudomonadati > Pseudomonadota > Alphaproteobacteria > Hyphomicrobiales > Methylobacteriaceae > Microvirga > Microvirga sp. HBU67558. The sequence goes on from NZ_JAGPUP010000514.1 coordinate 17,613, forward strand.
GACCTCGGCCTGGGCGCAGAGTTCGGGAAGAAGCGTGATGCCGTGGCCGGCCGCCACCATCTGCATGATGGTGGTGAGCGACGCCGCCCCGAGGGCCCTGCGGGCCTGCATGTTGGCGATGTGGCAGAACTGCAGGGCCTGGTCCCTGAGGCAGTGCCCCTCTTCCAGGAGCAGCAGGCGCTCCTGGCCGATGCGGGTGCGCAGGTCGCTGTCCGCCCAGCCCTGGGCGGCCTGGCTCTGAACGGCGATCAGGAAGCGGTCGTCGAACAGCGCCATGGTCTCCACCTGCGGCTGCTGAATCGGCAGCGCGAGAAGAGCCGCGTCGAGATCGCCCCGCACCAGCTCCTCGACCAGCGCCCCGGTCTGCGTCTCGCGGATCTGGAGGTCGAGGGCCGGGTAGTGCCGGGCCACCTCGGTCAGGATCGCGGGCAGCAGATAGGGGGCGATCGACGGAATGATCCCGAGGCGCAGCGCACCCGTCAGGACGCCCTGATGCTGGCGGGCGAAGTCGGAGAGCTCGCGCACCTGGTTCAGGATCGCCTCGGCCCGGGATGCGATCTCCTGCCCGGTCGGCGTGACCGCAATGGCGTTGCCCCGGCGCTCGACGAGCTCCACGCCGAGCTCCCGCTCGAGTTCCTTGATCTGCATGGACAGCGCCGGCTGCGTGACCGAGCATTGATCGGCCGCCATGCCGAAATGCTTCGTCCGAGCCAGGGCTTCGAAGTAACGTAACTGCCGCAAGGTCACCATGCGATAAGAATATCTGATCGCAATTTGTAATCAATACAATTGGACCTTATCGCCACTCCCCGGCATCGTGCGCGGCATTCAACAGGGACGACCATGACGAAGCCAACCACCATGACCACCACGGCCGGCGCGCCGATCGCCGACAACCAGAACAGCCTGTCGGCCGGGGCGCGCGGGCCGCTGCTCCTCCAGGACTACCAGCTGATCGAGAAGCTCGCGCACCAGAACCGGGAGCGCATTCCCGAGCGCGTGGTCCATGCCAAGGGCTCGGCCGCCTACGGCACCCTGACGATCACCAACGACATCACGCAATATTCCAAGGCCAAGGTCTTCTCCGAGATCGGCAAGCAGACGGAAGTCTTCCTGCGCTTCTCGACGGTCGCCGGCGAGCGCGGCGCGGCCGATGCCGAGCGCGACGTGCGCGGCTTCGCGCTGAAGTTCTACACGGACGAGGGCAACTGGGACATCGTGGGCAACAACACGCCGGTGTTCTTTGTGCGCGATCCCGTGAAGTTCCCCGACTTCATCCGCACGCAGAAGCGCCATCCGGCCACGAACCTGCGTTCGACCACCGCCATGTGGGATTTCTGGTCGCTCAGCCCCGAGACCCTGCATCAGGTCACGATCCTGTTCTCGGACCGCGGTCTGCCGCAGGGCTACCGCTTCATGCACGGCTTCGGCTCGCACACGTACTCGTTCATCAACGAGGCCGATGAGCGCTTCTGGGTGAAGTTCCACTTCAAGTCCATGCAGGGCATCAGGACCTGGACCAACCGCGAGGCCGAGGCCGTGGTGGCCAAGGACCGCGAGAGCGCCCAGCGCGACCTCTACGAGGCCATCGAGGGCGGCGACTTCCCGCGCTGGAAGTTCTGCGTCCAGATCATGCCCGAGACCGACGCGGAGAAGACCTCCTACAATCCGTTCGACGTCACCAAGGTGTGGCCGCATGCGGATTACCCGCTGATCGAGGTCGGCATCCTCGAGCTCAACCGGAACGCCCAGCACTACTTCGCGGAAGTGGAGCAATCCTCGTTCTCGCCGTCGAACATCGTGCCCGGCATCGGCTTCTCGCCGGACAAGATGCTGCAGGGCCGCATCTTCGCCTATGCGGACGCGCACCGCTACCGGGTCGGCACCCACTACGAGGCGCTGCCGGTGAACCGTCCGCGCTGCCCGGTCCATCACTACCATGCGGACGGCTCGATGCTGTTCGACATCCCCAACCGCGGCGACGCCTATTACGAGCCGAACTCGTTCAACGGTCCGGTGCAGACGCAGCGCGCCGCCGAGCCGCCGCTGAAGATCTCGGGCGATGCGGACCGCTACGATCACCGCGCCGGCAACGACGATTACCGGCAGCCGGGCGACCTGTTCCGCCTCATGACGCCGGACGAGCAGGACCGGCTCATGGACAACATCGCGGAAGCCATGCAGGGCGTGCCCGAGGCGATCGTGAAGCGCCAGATCGTGCACTTCTACCTCGCCGACAAGGCCTACGGCCTCGGCGTGGCGGACCGCATGGGCCTCAAGGGCGCCGTGATGATCCAGGCTGCGGAATAAACAAAAGCCGTAGGGGCAAACAGGAAGCGGCCCGGGAGCGATCCCGGGCCGTTTTGTCTTTCCAGGATCGCAGAACCAAAGCCTTATCCTGAGAGGCCGATACACCCACCTCCACGTCATGGCCGGGCTTGTCCCGGCCATCTCGGTTGGAAGGGCTCGGCGTTCCAAACAACCGGGATCACCGGCCTTGTGCCGGTGATGGCGTGAGAGCGGGGACGATGACGCGCGAGCCATCCTGCGTCAGAGCAATCCCTCGCCCTGCAGGAACGGGTTGGTCTGCCGCTCCTGGCCGATGGTGCTCATGGGACCGTGGCCGCAGATGAACGTGATGTCGTCGCCGAGCGGCAGCAGCTTGTCCTTGATCGAGGCGATCAGCGCCTTGCCGTCGCCGCCGGGAAGATCCACGCGGCCGACGGAGCCCTGGAACAAGACGTCGCCCACGAGGGCGAAGCGCTCCTTGGGCGACACGAGCACGACGCTTCCCGGCGAGTGGCCGGGGCAATGCAGCACGTCGAGGGTGAGATCGCCGACGGTGACCGTGTCGCCTTCGTTCAACCAGCGGTCCGGCGTGACCGCGCGGGCTGGAAAGCCATAGGCCTGCCCCTGTTCCGCAAGCCTATCGAGCAGGAAGCGGTCCGCCTCGTGCGGGCCTTCGACCGGAACGCCGAGAGCCTCGCGCAGCTCGGCCGCGCCGCCCGCATGGTCGATGTGGCCGTGCGTGAGAATGATCTTCTCCACGCTCACGCCTGTCTGCGCGATGGCCTCGCGGATCTGGTCGACATCGCCGCCGGGATCGACCACCGCGGCCTTCTTGGTTGTCTCGCACCACAGCAGGGTGCAGTTCTGCTGGAAGGGCGTCACGGGGATGATGGCGGCGCGAATGTCGGGCACGACGGGCTCCTTCTTGGGCGTGATGCAGACATAGGCCCTCGCGCCGGGTCTGGGAAGCCGCTTCACTTGACCTTCCCTCACGGGGCTTCACATAGTCCCGGCACCGAATCACAGCGAGGACAAGAGCATGGAAACCAGGGCCGCCGTGGCGTGGGAGGCTGGCAAGCCGCTCACCGTCGAAACCATCCGCCTGGAGGGTCCCAAGGCCGGCGAGGTGCTCGTGGAGGTGATGGCGACGGGCGTGTGCCACACCGACGCCTACACGCTGTCCGGCCTCGATTCGGAGGGCAAGTTCCCGGCGATCCTCGGCCATGAGGGCGCGGGCATCGTGCGCGAGGTCGGGCCCGGCGTCACCACGCTCAAAGTCGGCGACCACGTGATTCCGCTCTACACGCCCGAGTGCCGCAACTGCAAATCCTGCCTGTCGCGCCGCACCAACCTGTGCACGGCCATCCGGGCCACGCAGGGCCAGGGAGTCATGCCCGACGGCACCTCGCGCTTCCGCTGCGACGGCGAGACCGTGTTCCACTACATGGGCTGCTCGACCTTCGCCAACTTCACCGTGCTGCCGGAGATCGCGCTGGCCAAGGTGCGCGAGGACGCGCCCTTCGACAAGATCTGCTACATCGGCTGCGGCGTCACGACGGGCATCGGGGCGGTGATCTACACCGCGAAGGTGTGGCCCGGCGCGAACGTGGTGGTGTTCGGCTTAGGCGGCATCGGGCTCAACGTGATCCAGGGCGCCCGCATGGTCGGGGCCGACAGGATCATCGGCGTCGACATCAACCCGGCCAAGGCCGAGATGGCGAAGAAGTTCGGCATGACCGACTTCGTCAACCCGAAGGAAGTGGGCAACGACAAGGTCGTGCAGGCGATCGTCGATCTCACCGGCGGCGGCGCGGACTTCTCGTTCGACGCCACGGGCAATACGGACGTGATGCGCCAGGCGCTCGAATGCTGCCACCGCGGCTGGGGCGAGAGCATCATCATCGGCGTGGCGGAAGCCGGCAAGGAGATCGCCACAAGGCCGTTCCAGCTCGTCACCGGGCGCGTCTGGAAGGGCACGGCCTTCGGCGGCGCGCGCGGGCGCACGGACGTGCCCAAGATCGTCGACTGGTACATGGAGGGCAAGATCAACATCGACGACCTGATCACCCACACCATGCCGCTCGAGGAGATCAACACCGCCTTCGACCTCATGCACGAGGGCAAGTCGATCCGCTCGGTCATCGTCTACTGATGGGGACCGGTTCGTTGAGTTTCGAGACCGTCTCGCAGTCGCGCTGCTGCGGCGGCACGCAGTTCGTCTACCGTCACGATTCGCGGGAAACCGGCACGCCCATGCGGCTCGCCGTCTTCGTTCCGCCGCAGGCGGAGACCGGCAAGGTGCCGGTGGTGTGGTTCCTCTCCGGGCTCACCTGCACGGAGGAGAACTTCACCGTGAAGGCGGGCGCGCAGCGGGTCGCCGCGGAACTCGGCCTGATCCTGATCGCGCCCGACACCAGCCCCCGGGGCGAGGGCGTGCCCGACGATCCCGAAGGCGCCTACGATTTCGGCCTGGGCGCGGGCTTCTACCTGGATGCCACCGAGGCGCCCTGGGCCAGAAACTACCGCATGCGCTCCTATCTCGAGCGCGAGCTGCCGGGTCTGGTGGCCGAGGCTCTCCCGGCCGACATGACCCGCCAGGGCATCACGGGCCATTCCATGGGCGGCCACGGGGCACTCACCCTGGCGCTGCGCGATCCTGGACGCTTCAAGGCCATCTCGGCCTTCGCGCCGATCGCCTCGCCCATGAACTGCCCCTGGGGCGAGAAGGCCCTGACGCACTACATCGGGCCCGACCGCTCGGCCTGGCGCGAATACGATGCCTGCGCGCTGATCGAGGGCGGCGCGCGCCTTCCCGACCTGCTGGTGGACCAGGGCACGGCCGACGGCTTTCTGGACAGCCAGCTCAAGCCCCGGCTCCTGGAGGAGGCCTGCGCGCGCGCCGGCCAGCCCCTCACCCTGCGGATGCAGGACGGCTACGACCACTCCTACTTCTTCATCGCGACCTTCATCGAGGACCACCTGCGCTGGCACGCGGAGCGCCTGGGGCCGTAGCGTCCTCAGTCTCGGCCGAACAGCTCCGGATGCCGGAGCTGCAGCGCCTGGACCAGGGCCAGGGTCTTCATGTCGGCGATGGCGCCCTGTTCCAGGAGGCGCACGACCTCGTCGAGGCCGAGCTCCAGCACCTCGATCTCCTCGTGCTCCTCCGCGAGCCCGCCGCCCTCGCCGACCCGGTCGGCCGCCCCGTAGGGCGCCAGGAACAGGTGCAGCCGCTCCGTCGTCATGCCGGGCGCCGACCAGACCGTCCCGACCGGCTCCAGGCCGCCGATGCGAAGACCCGCCTCCTCCATGGCCTCGCGCCGGGCGCAGACCTCCGGCGCGTCCCCGTCGAGCAGGCCCGCCACGGCCTCCAGGAAGTCCGGATGGCCTTCCACGTGCATGACGGGCGCGCGGAACTGCCGGATCAGGATGACCGTACGGGCCCGCGGGTCGTAGGGGAGCACCGCGGCCGCATCGGTGCTGTTCAGAACCTCCCGCGTCATGGTGCGCCCATCCGGCATCTCGACCGTGACCTTGAGAAGCTTGCGCCAGCCGTCATAAACGGTTTCGACCTGTCGGATCCGGTAGCCTGCCACGTCCTGATATCTCCGTTCGATGATGCGAAAAGCTAGGGCATCGTGCGGAAAAGGGGACCCGGTTTTCCGCACGATGCGCCAGCCAAGAGAAGCAGCATCGGACCCGAAAGCAGACCCACTTTTGGGTCCGATGCTTCAGAGACAACACGCGAAGCCCCGAAAGTTATCCCTCAAGCCCCGCTGAAGCAGAGTGCCCTGTTCGAGCGTTAGGAGCAGGCGATGCTGAAGGAGAGTGGCGTGCTGGAAGGTTTGGTTGAGGCCATCAGGCAAAGACAGGCCATCCTGTTTGCGGGTGCCGGCGTGTCCATGACGGTCGGCCTGCCCTCCTGGAGCACCTTGATCGAACATATCGCGCAGGAGCTGGAGATCGACCTGACCGACTTCCGGGGCACGGACCTCAACTATCTCACGCTGGCGGAATATTACCGCCTCAAGCAGGGCAGCATCGGCCCCCTGCGCAGTTGGATGGACCGGAACTGGACCATACCGGAGGAGGCTCTGAAGACATCCCGCGTGCACGAGCTCATCTGCAAGCTCGACTTCCCGATCATCTACACGACGAATTTCGACCGCAACCTGGAAAGCTCGTACGACCTGTACGGCAAGGACTACGTCAAGATCGTCAACGCCAAGGACGTGGCCCGAATCCACGAGGACGTGACGCAGATCGTCAAATACCACGGCGATTTCGACGACGACGGCTCCATCGTCATCGCGGAAACCGATTATCTGGAGCGTCTCTCGTTCGAATCCCCCCTCGACATCAAGTTCCGCTCCGATGCGCTCGGCAAGACGATCCTGTTCATCGGCTACAGCATGACCGATCTCAACATCCGCTTCCTCATGCACCGGCTCTGGAAGACCTGGGCGGATTCGGGCTACGAGCGCGACCGGCCGCAATCCTATGTGTTCATGCTGCGCCCCAACCCGGTCGAGCAGGCGGTTCTGGAGCAATGGGGCCTTCAGGTCCTGACCGAGAAGGAGTGCAAGCCCGAAGCAGCGCTCGAGACCTTCCTGGCCAAGCTTCATAAGGCTGTCGAAGAGGACGGGGCTTGCGCCTGATTGTGCTTCGGCCTCGCGGTGTGCCAATGTGGCGGCCCTTTTCGCTTCCAAGATGATCCCATGGCCGCCGCATCCAAACGCCGTCTGTCCCTTCGCGACGTTCTGACCGACGGGCGCATCGCGCTCATGCTGCCCTTGGGGTTTTCTTCGGGTCTGCCCTTTCTCCTCGTGTTCGGCACCCTCTCGGCCTGGCTGCGGGAGGCCGGGATCTCCCGCACAGAGATCGGCATGCTGAGCTGGGTGGCGCTGGCCTATTCCTTCAAGTTCCTCTGGGCCCCGATCGTCGACCGATACGACGCGCCCGTCCTGTCGCGCCTGCTCGGACGCCGGCGCGGATGGATGGCCCTGTCGCAGATCGTCGTGGCCGTGGGGCTCGTCGGCATCGCGTCCAGCGATCCGCAGACCAGCCTCGGGCTGACCGTGGCGTCGGCCCTGCTCGTCGCCTTCGCGTCCGCCACCCAGGATGTCGTCGTCGACGGATGGCGCATCGACGTCGCGGCCACCGAGCGCCAGGGGATGATGGCCGCCTCCTACCAGCTCGGCTACCGCCTGGCACTGATCTGCGCCGGCGCAGGCGCGCTCTACATCGCGGAATATGTGAACTGGCGAAGCGCCTACTGGACCATGGCGGCCCTCATGGGGGTCGGCCTCGTCGGCACGCTTCTCTCGCCGCGGGTCGACGAGAGCGCCGCCCGTCAGCACGTGCCCTTCGCGGCGGCCGTCATCGAGCCTCTGACCGACCTGTTCCAGCGCAAGGGTCCGATGCTGATCCCGATCCTCGCGCTCATCGCCTGTTTCCGCCTGCCGGATTTCGTGGCCGGCGTCATGGCCAATCCGCTCTATATCGATCTCGGCTTCTCGAAGGCGGACATCGCCGACGTGTCGAAGCTCTACGGCATCTGGGTCGGCATCATCGGGGCCTTCGCGGGCGGCCTGGCCCTCACGCGTCTGGGCCTGTGGTGGACGCTGCTGATCGGCGCCGTCATCGCGGCCTCGTCCAACCTGATGTTCGCCTGGCTGGCGATGGAAGGGGCCGACAAGCTGCTGTTCATCCTCGCGATCAGCGTCGACAACTTCGCCGCAGGCTTCGCCGGCTCCGCCCTGATCGCCTATATGTCCGGCCTCACCTCGCCGGGTTTCGCCGCGACGCAATACGCCCTCCTGAGCTCTCTCTATGCCCTGCCGGGCAAGCTCATCGGCGGCGCATCCGGAGCGGTCGTGGACGCCTATGGCTACCCGCTGCTCTTCACGGCCACGGCCAGCATCGGCATCCCTCTGGTCCTGCTGTGCCTCGTCGTACGCCGGGACACCATGAAGACGGTCGAGGAGAGACGCGCCGCCGACGAACTGGCGGCCGTGCCGGCGGGCGCGGGGTCGCGGGCGTGAGGGATTTGTTCCGCGCTTGTCATCACCGGGCTTGTCCCGGTGATCCCTATGTGAAAGGCGTTGCGCCCATCTGAATCGGCATGGCCGGCACGAGGCCGGCCATGCCGTGGAAAGGTTAGGGCGGGCCGCGTGTCGAGTCTCCGCGGCAGCACCGGGGCAAACCCGGCCATGACGGGCCGATCAGGCGCCCGCGATCAGACCCAGCCACCGTCCACGAGATAGGTCTGCGCCGACATGGCGCTGGAATCGTCCGAGCCGAGGAAGAGCGTGAAGTTGGCGATGTCCTGCGGCACGAGCTTGCGCTTCACGCATTGGCGCTTGAGCAGCTCCGTCTCGCCTTCCGGCGTGAGCCACAGATCGATCTGGCGCTGGGTCATGATCCAGCCCGGCACGAGGCAGTTGACGCGAATGTTCTTCGGCCCGAGTTCACGGGCAAGAGCGCGGGTGAGGCCGATTGCGGCGGATTTCGCCGTCTTGTAGGCCGCAAAGGAATCGTCGCTCACCATGTAGCTCGTGGAGCCCATGTTGATGATCGAGCCGCCGCCCGCCTTCTCCATGTCGGGCAGCACCGCCTGGGCGGCGAAGAACTGGTGATCGAGATTGGTGGCGAAGCGTTCGCGCCAGTATTCCGGCGTCACTTGGTCGATGGTGTGGCGGTCGTCGCGGGCCGCGTTGTTGACCAGGATGGTGATCGGCCCGAGCGCGTCGCTCGCCCGCCGGATCGCCGCCTGGAAGGCGGGAATGTCGCGCACGTCGCTATGCTCGAAATGCACGCGCTCGCCGAGCTCCTTCGCGAGCGCCTGGCCGGCCTCGGCGTTGTAGTCGAGGATCGCCACCTTGCTGCCCTGCGCATGGAAGGAACGTGCGATGCTCTCGCCGATGCCGCTGGCGCCGCCGGTGATGAGAACGGTCTTGCCGTTCAGGGAGCCGTAAGTCGTCTGGGCCATGAATCTCTCTCAATCTGCCTTGGTTTTCTCCCCTCCCCGATGCGGGGAGGAAGTATGGGTTGGGTCACAAAGCCGGCGCGCTACGCTTGCTCGAAATCGACACGTTCTTCCTACCACGTCATCGCCGGTCTTGTACCGGTGATCTCGATTGAGTGAGGCGCTGCGCTTTTCATCATCGGGATGGCCGGGACAAGCCCGGCCATGACGGGACGGTGCTCTCCAATCGAACGATCTCGCACCGCAGCGGGAAGAGGTCGTGCGCCCGGTCAGCTCGCGCCCGGCCCCGGCGTCGCGCCGGGCGGACACTTGCCGAGGATGATCATGCCGAGCACCTCGTCCTGGGTGACGTCCTGCACGTTCGCCGAGCCCACGAGCTTGCCGTTCTTCATCACGCTGACCCGGTCGGCGAGGCCGAACACGTCGTGGATGTCGTGGCTGATGAGGAAGATGCCGATGCCCTCCTTCTTCAGCTGCAGCACGAGGTCGGCGACCTGCTGGGTCTCGGCCGGGCCGAGCGCCGCCGTCGGCTCGTCCATGATGAGCACGCGCGCGTTGAAATAGATCGCCCGGGCGATCGCCACCGATTGCCGCTGGCCGCCGGAGAGCGCCTTCACGGGCTCCTTGAAGCGGCGGAAATGCGGGTTGAGGCGCGCCATGACCTTGCGGGTCTCGGCCTCCATCGTGGCGTCGTCCAGGGTCCCGTAGGGCGTGAGAACCTCGCGCCCGAGGAAGATGTTGCCGGCGGCGTCGATGTTGTCGGCGAGCGCCAGCGTCTGATAGATCGTCTCGATGCCGTAGCGCTTCGCGTCGCGGGGCGTCGCGATGTCCGCATGCTCGCCGTTGACGTAGATCTCGCCCGCATCCGGCCTGTAGGCACCGGACAGGATCTTGATCAGGGTCGACTTTCCGGCGCCGTTATGGCCGAGCAGGCCCACCACCTCGCCGGGACGCAGATCGACCGAGACGCCGTCCACGGCCTTGATGCCGCCGAACGCGATGGAGATGTTGCGCATCTCGACGAGAGGCGTCGTTCCATTCGTGTGCATGATGCGCTTTCCTTACTTGAGGCGGCGGCGATAGAGGCTGTCGACCCAGACCGCCAGCACGAGAACCGCCCCGACCACGATGTTCTGCAGCGGCGTGTCGACGCCCAGCAGCACCATGCCCGATTGCAGCGACTGCATGACGAGGGCACCGAGCATGGCGCCCGCAATGGTGCCGATGCCGCCGGCGAGCGACGTGCCGCCGATCACCGCGGAGGCGATCACGTAAAGCTCGTCGAGGGTACCGGCCGCATTCGTCGCCGCATTGAGGCGCGCGGTCGAGATGCAGGCGGAGATGCCGCAGAGCAGTCCCATCAGGCCGAACACTTTCATGAGCGTCCAGCGGGTGTTGATGCCCGAGAGCTCGGCGGCCTCCGGATTGCCCCCGATGGCGAACACGTAGCGCCCGAATCGCCGGCGCGTGGCGATGAAGGTCATGACGAGCCCCACCACGATGGCGATCAGCACCGGCAGGGCCACGCCCTGCGAGATGAACAGGCCGCCTTCGGGCCAGGCGATGCCGCGGGCCTCGGCCCAGGTCCGGGCCGATCCCATCGGCATGGGATAGGCGTTGAAGATCGCGGCGGTCGCCAGAACGACCCCGCAGGCCACGACGGCGATCACCGCGTCGCCCCAGCCGGGGCGCACCGGAAATCCGAAGCGCAGACGACGCCGGCGGGTCAGGCCCAGGCCCACGATGATGAGGCCGCAGGCCACGGCCGCGATGAACCAGGTGGTGGTGGCGCCGAGCGCGCCTTCCACGCCGCCGCCGAAGGCCTTGAAGCGGGTGTCCATGGGGGCGACGGTCTGGCCGGTCGTGACCCACCAGGCGGCGCCGCGCCAGACCAGCAGGCCGCCGAGCGTCACGATGAAGGAGGGAATGCCGAGATAGGCGATGAGCCAGCCCTGGAACAGGCCGATCAGCCCGCCGGCCACGAGGGCGATCAGCACGGCGAGCGGCGCCGTCAGCCAATGCTCGAGACCGAGATAGGCCGGCAGCCACTGCACCTGGGCGACGCCGATGATCATGCCGACCACGCCCAGGATCGCGCCGACCGACAGGTCGATGTTGCGGGTCACGATGACGAGAACCATGCCGGTCGCCATGACGGCGACGGACGCGGTCTGGACCGACAGGTTCCAGAGATTGCGCGGGGTCAGGAAGACGCCGCCGGACAGGATGTCGAACCCGATCCAGATGATGGCGAGCGCCGCCAGCATGCCGAGCATGCGGACGTCGATCTCGAGCTTCGACAGGAGCGAGCCGGAAGCGGCGCTCGGCGGCGGGGCGGCGGTGGCGACGGGTGCGGTCATGGGAATCACTCGTTCTGCGAAAAGCGTCATTCCGGGGCCGCGAAGCGGAACCCGGAACCCGGGACCACGAGGCGTTGAGGAGAGGCGCGATCATGCGCCTGATCCATCCATGCCGGCGGTCACGGGTTCCGGGCCCGCGCCATCGGCGCGCCCCGAAATGACAGCGTCAGATCAGTTGCAGGCCTTCGCGCTGCCGGCCTTCACGCCCTGGCAGACCACGTCCTTGGACGCCCAGCCGGCATTGATGACCACGTCGAGATTGTCCTTCGTGATCGCCACGGGCGTGAGGAACAGAGCCGTCATGTTCTGCTTCTTCGGGCCGAGGTTCCAGGGCTTCGCCCCCTGGATCTCGCCGAGCTTCTTGCCGCCGGCGAGCTGGACGGCGATCTCCGCGGCGTTGCGGCCGAGTTCGCGGGCGTCCTTGAAGACCGTGACGGTCTGCGTGCCGAGCGCCACCCGGTTCAGGGCCGCCTTGTCGGCGTCCTGGCCGGAGACCGGCACGGAACCGGCAAGGCCCTGCGCGGCGAGGGCCGCGATCGCGCCGCCGGCGGTGCCGTCATTCGCCGCGATCACCGCGTCGATCTTGTTGTTGTTCTTGGTGAGGAACTGCTCCATGTTCCGCTGCGCGTTGGCCGGGAGCCAGCCGTCCGTATAGGCCTCGCCCACGTTCTTGATCTTGCCGGAATCCATGGCGGGCTTGAGCACCTCCATCGAGCCCTGGAACAGGAAGTTGGCGTTCGGATCCGAGCCCGAGCCCTTGATGAACGCGTAGTTGCCCTCGGGCTTGACCTTCAGCACTTCGCGGGCCTGGAGACGGCCGACCTCGACGTTGTCGAAGGTGAGATAGAAGGCCTGCGGAATCTCGATGAGGCGGTCGTAGCCGACGACCGCGATGCCCTCGGCGATGGCCTTCTCGACCGCCGGACGCACCGCGTCGGAATCCTGGGCCAGCACGATCAGCGCCTTGGCGCCGCGGGAGATGAGGCTCTCGATGTCGGTGAGCTGCTTGGCCGGCGAGGATTGGGCATCGGCCGACACATAGGTGCCGCCGGCCTTTTCGACGGCGGCCTTGATGGCGGCCTCGTCGGTCTTCCAGCGCTCTTCCTGGAAGTTCGACCAGCTGACGCCGACGACCGGGCCCTTCTGGGCGAAGGCCGCGGTGGCGGACAGCGCCAGGGCGGCAAGAGAGATGAGTGCGTGTTTCTTCGATAGCATCGGTTTCCTCCTGGACCTTGCGTTCCCTTGCAGGTCCCTCGCTCATGACAGGCTGTCGATCCGACCGGATCGACGGAATGGCTCGCTCCGCCATGCGCTATATTTCGAGCGCGGAAATAATTATCTCAGCCATTGGCGCCTTCAAGCGCCATCGAGCTTATATTTTCGTCTGATACCCATCGATGCCGAAGTTGTTTTATTCATAACTCGAAGAAATGACCGCGATGATCCCGCTCCCCCTCTCCCCCCGCGAAACGGCCCGCCGGCGCCTGCTCGACGCCCTGCGCCGGGAGGGTCCGATGGCCCGGGTGGAGATCGGCCAGCATCTGGGCATGAGCCCGGCGAGCGTCTCCGACCTGACCGCGAGCCTGCTCGACGAGGGGATCCTGGTGGCCGAAGAGACCGCCGACCAGGGCTCCGGCCTGATCCGCGGCCGGCCCAAGACCCGCCTGTACTTCGCCGAGACCCTGGGCTCGGTGATCGGCGTCTGGACCGGGTTCAACCGCATCGAGCTGCGGCTTGTGGACAGCGCCGGGCGCAACCGCGCCAGCCGCCACGTGGAGCGCCCGTTGCGCAATCTCGGCGCGGAGGAGCTGATGGACGTGCTGGCCGGCACGATCACGGCCTTCGCCGAGGAGACCGGCGCCCGCGACGTGAAGGCCGTGGGGCTCGCCTGCCAGGGCTACGTGGACACCAAGGACGGCATCGTCGCCTGGAGCCCGGTGCTCGGCGCCCGCGATCTGCCGCTCGCCTCGGGACTCGGCGACCGGCTCGGCAAGCCGGTTCTCATCGAGAACGACGCCAGCGCCATGGCGTTCGCCATCACGCAGCGGAACTCGGATCTGCGCTCCGGTCGCACCGCCTGCCTGATGGTCGGCGACGGGGTGGGCCTCGGCTTTCTGATCCAGGGCGAGCTCTATCGCGGCGCCCGTTTCGGCGGCAGCGAGTTCGGCCACGTGCGGCTTCGCCGGAGCGGTCCGCAATGCCGCTGCGGCGGGCGCGGCTGCATCGAGGCTTATCTCGCCGACTACGCCCTGCACCGGGACGCCCAGCTCATCGATCACCGCCCGGCTCCGACCCTGCTGCTGCCGAGCGAGGGCGCCATGGGGGCGATCGTCGCGCAGGCCCGGGCGGGCGATCCGGCGCTCCTCAACCTCTTCCAGGCCGCCGGCGAGGTTCTGGGCGACGCGGTCGGGATCCTGATCCAGACGCTCGAGCCCGACCACATCGTCATCTGCGGTCCCGGAACCCGGGCCATGGATCTGCTGCGCCCCTCCTTCGAGGCCGCGCTCGACTCGCAGACCATCCCCGAGCTGAGGGCGCTCGCCGCCATCCATGTGGTGGAATCCTCCATGGACCTGCTGACGGAAGGCGTCGTCATGCAGGCCCTGCGCGAGCTCGACCTCGATCTCGCGCGCCTCAAGGCGGCCTGATCCTGCCTTGAGGCGTAGCCAGGGGCCTCGGAAAACACTATCTGTTACGGGTCGATTTTCTCAACACCTGAGACCTATGCCCTCATCCCGCCCCGTCCAAGCCGGCGACCACGTCTTTCTCGTCGACGGCTCCTCGTTCATCTTCCGGGCCTACTTCCAGTCCATGAACCAGGACCAGAAGTACAATGCCCGCTCGTCGGACGGCATGCCGTCCGGGGCGGTGCGGCTCTTCGTGTCCAAGCTCCTGCAGTTCATGCGCGACGGGGCGGCGGGCCTGCGACCGACCCATCTCGCCATCGTGCTCGACAAGTCCGAGGGCTCGTTCCGCAAGGAGCTCTACGAGGATTACAAGGGCCACCGGCCCGACGCCCCGCAGGATCTGAAGGTCCAGATGCCGATCATGCGCGAGGCGATCCGCGCCTTCGGGCTCGAACCCGTGGAGCTGCAGCGCTACGAGGCGGACGACCTGATCGCCACCTATACCCAGCAGGCGAAGGCCCGCGGGGCGGACGTGCTCATCATCTCGTCCGACAAGGACCTGATGCAGCTCGTCGGCCCGAAGGTGTGCTTCTACGATTTCGAATCGGGCTCCAAGGGCAAGCCGGGCTACCGGCCCGAGCGCAACCTGGACGAGGCCGCCGTCATCGAGAAATGGGAGGGAATCCCGCCGGAGAAGATCGGCGACGTGCTGGCCCTCATGGGCGACACCTCCGACAACGTGCCGGGCGTGCCGGGTATCGGCCTGAAGACCGCCGCCCAGCTGATCAAGGAATACGGCGACCTCGAAACGCTCCTGGAGCGGGCCCCCGAGATCAAGCAGCCCAAGCGCCGCGAGACCCTGATCGCCAACGCGGATACGGCGCGCCTGTCGAAGAAGCTCGTGATGCTCGATTGCGACGCCCCGGTGCCGGTGCCCCTCGACGACCTGCGCCTGCCCGAGCCCGATCCGAAGACGCTGATCGGCTTCCTCAAGGCCATGGAGTTCAACACGCTGACCCGGCGCGTCGCCGAGCTCTACGACGCCGATCCCACGGCGATCGAGCCCGACCCGCGCCTCCTGCCGGGCGGCGAGGCGATCCGCTGGGAGCGCAACGGCGACGGCACCGGCGTGACGGCGCCCACCGACGATGCGGTGCCGTTCTTCGGCAAGGACGATGCGCCGACCGGCGAGGTCGATCCCTTCGCGGGCCTCGACCTGCCGGAAACCGCGACCCTGCGCCGGCCCGTCGAGGGCATCGGCACGCCCTCCCAGGTCGCCGGAAAGCGCGCGACGGAAGCCTCGTCGGTGCCCATCGACGTCACGGCCTACGAGACCGTCACCACCCTCGAGCGCCTGAAGGACTGGGTCGCCCGGGCCCACGCGCAGGGCCATGTGGCGGTCGACACGGAGACGAGCGATCTCGATGCAACCCGCGCCGATCTCGTCGGCGTCTCGCTGGCGCTCGAGCCGGGTCAGGCCTGCTACGTGCCGCTGCAGCACCGGGACGAATCGAACCTGTTCGGCGGCGGCCTCGTCCAGGGCCAGATCCCCGTCGGCGAGGCGCTCGACGTCCTGCGCCCGCTCCTGGAGGATTCCGCCGTCCTCAAGATCGGCCAGAACATGAAATACGACTGGGTCGTGTTCAAGCGCCACGGGATCGAGGTGCGGCCCTACGACGACACCATGCTGATCTCCTACGTGCTCGATGCCGGCAAGGGCTCGCACGGCATGGACGAGCTCTCGCGCCGCCATCTCGGCCACTCGCCGATCAGCTTCTCGGACGTGGCCGGCACGGGCCGGAACAAGGTGACCTTCGACAAGGTCGAGATCTCCAAGGCCACCGCCTATGCGGCCGAGGATGCGGACGTCACGCTGCGCCTGTGGCAGGTGCTCAAGCCCCGCCTCGTCGCGGAACGGCGCGCCACCGTGTACGAGACGCTGGAGCGTCCCATGGTCGACACCCTTGCCCGCATGGAGATGCGCGGCATCATGGTCGACCGGCAGATTCTCAGCCGCCTCTCGGGGGATTTCGCCCAGACCCTGGCGCGGCTCGAGGACGAGATCCACGAGATGGCGGGCGAGAAGTTCGCGCTCGGCTCGCCCAAGCAGATCGGCGACATCCTGTTCGGCAAGATGGGCCTGCCCGGCGCGAAGAAGACCCCGTCCGGCCAATGGGCGACGCCCGCGACGCTCCTCGACGAGCTCGCGCAGGCCGGCCACGAGCTGCCCGCCAAGATCCTCGAATGGCGCCAGCTCTCCAAGCTGAAATCCACCTATACGGACACCCTGCAGGAGCACATGCATCCGGAGACCAAGCGGGTGCACACCTCGTTCTCGCTCGCCGCCACCACGACCGGGCGCCTGTCCTCGTCCGATCCGAACCTGCAGAACATCCCGATCCGCACGGAGGCCGGCAGAAAGATCCGCAAGGCCTTCGTGGCGCCGGACGGCCACAAGATCATCTCGGCCGATTACAGCCAGATCGAGCTGCGGCTGCTCGCGCATATCGCCGACATCCCGCAGCTGCAGGACGCCTTCGCGGAAGGCGTCGACATTCACGCGGCGACGGCCTCGGCCATGTTCGGCGTGCCGCTCGACCAGATGACGCCGGACCTGCGCCGCCAGGCGAAGACCATCAATTTCGGCATCATCTACGGCATCTCGGCCTTCGGCCTCGCCACGCGCCTCGGCATCGGCAACGCGGAGGCCTCGACCTTCATCAAGCAGTATTTCGAGCGCTTCCCGGGCATCCGCACCTATATCGACGAGACGAAGCGGTTCTGTAAGGACAAGGGCTACGTGACGACCCTGTTCGGGCGCGTCTGCCATTATCCGCAGATCCGCTCGAGCAACCCGTCCGAGCGCGCCGGCGTGGAGCGCCAGGCGATCAACGCGCCGATCCAGGGCACCGCCGCCGACATCATCCGCCGCGCCATGGTGCGCATGGAAGACGTCCTGAAAGCCGAGCGCCTCTCCGCCCGCATGCTGCTGCAGGTGCACGACGAACTGGTGTTCGAGGTGCCGGACGACGAGGTCGACGCCTCCCTGCCGGTGATCTCCCGCGTGATGACGGAAGCCCCCTTTCCGGCCATCACCCTGAAGGTGCCCCTCGCCGTGGAAGCCCGCGCGGCGCAGAACTGGGATGAGGCGCATTAGAGCATCGGCTCCGAAAGTGAAGTTGCACGGATGGGATCCATCCGATGCTCATCGTTGAGGCCGGCGCATCGCTCGTCGCAGCCCTGATAGGCCGCACGATTCGCCAGGAAGGCCCGTCATGGTCCGGGCGTTCAGCGTCCCGCAGGAACACCCGCCGATAAGAGGTGCGGCGCTTCTCCGTATCGCATGCGCCGAGCCCGCCCCGGCCGCCCGGAAACCTCTCCACGTCATCACAGGCCCTGTGCCGGTGATCCCGATTGTCTGGAACGCCGCGCCTCACCGGATCGGGATGGCCGGCCGGTCATCACCCGCCTGTTGCCGGCCATGACGGGAGAGGAGCGGATATGACGAGACAATGCAGGACCGGCGATCCGATCTCCCACCTTCGACGCTCATCCTGAGAACGCCACCGCATAATGGAAATCTGCCGCGACCGCCGTTTCGCGGCGAGCCTGCCGGCTGCCCCCCAGGACCGGACAAGGCGCGTCCGGGGCGATCATGTGCTCCCGCGCACAGTCGAGCTTCACCTTTTTCGTTACTGCAACAATGTCGCATGAACGGAGCTTTTCGTTGACAGTCCAGAGACTTACCCAAGGTGAGGTGCCGCAATCTGCCGTTAGGATACGTTCCGTTACGGCCGACCCTCTCTGAACGGAGAGTTGTTCGCCCGCACGCGGGCCCATATAGCCTTGTAACCAAGTTGCCTTGACGAATTCACGGCCTCCGATGCTGCGGAAGCCGCGATCCTCACGGCATCCCACGGCGCACAACAGACACTCGTTCACCGCGCAAGCACCACCGGCAGCCCTGGCCGCCGAACCCTTCCGCGCGCCTGCTCCCGAGGGGCCCACCCGACGGTTCAGCCGTGTCCGACAAAACCCCTTCCGTTTTCAGGAGAACACAAGATGACCCTCGTTGATCCGGTGATCTGGAAAATCCAAAGCGACGTCAGCACTGCCGGTAAAGGTGTCGACCTCGATACGCTGACCATGCTCCCGACCGGCGGGTACATCGTCACCTGGCGTGACAGCGAGCGGATCGCCTTCCAGCTTTATGACGGGAAGGGCGACAAGGTCGGCGTCAACCAATTCGTTCCGAAGACGAACGCTCAGCAATTTGCGGATGTGCAGCCTATCGGCCTCGACGGCGATTTTGCCATCATCTGGACCGAGAACACCGGAACGAATGCATCCGCCCGCGATGTGAAGAGCCTGAAATATTCCTTCGATGGAACCACGAGCAACCCGGTTGTCACGCTCGCCACCACGACGAACGTCCAGGACAGCGTGCAGATGAGCGCCAACTCCCAGGGCTGGATGACCGTCTATGTCGATAATAATTCCGTGCGGATGGCCCAGTATAGCGGAGACGGTGCTGCGGGCACTCCTTTCAGTATATCGACCGAAGCTTCACCTTCACTTCCCGATGTCGCTTGGATTGGTGGCACGAACCACGCAGTCACTTACATCCACCAGGGAACAGCCTTCATCAAAGGCGTCAACGGCACATCTGCCTCGGGCGCGATTACTGTTACAAATGTTATCGAAGCCGACGTTATTTCGCTGAAGCGGCCCAACGGTGCACCCACGGGTGAGTTCGTCGTTGTCACGAACAGCAACAATAGCGCTACCGGAGCGATCGGGGTGAGGAAGTTCCACCTCAATACCAATGGTAATGTCGTCGCGGATTGGGGACCGATCACGGTCTCAACCGGACAGAAGCCGAGCATGGGCGAGAAGGTGAGCGTGACCGGCCTCCGCGATGGCTGTGTCGCCATCGCCTACATTCAATCGACACCGAACGTTGACACGGGGGATGTGTGGGTCAGGGTTGTCGATAAGGATGGCATCCTGGGCAAGCCGATCAAGGTGCATACCGATGCTAGCGAGCAGCGGACGCCGTCGATCTCCGAGATGGCCGATGGCCGCTTGGCGGTGTCGTTCCACAATCCTTCTCTTTCCGACGGACGCAGCAGTGTCATCACGACGACGATCGTCGATGCGCGCGCGAACGCCGTGACCCTGATCGGGACCTCGCACAACGACGTCTACGCGCCGTCGGTTCATGAACTCGACGACTTCGATGGCGGCAACGGCATCGACACGCTGACGTTCCAGGGCGCCAGGAGCAGCGGCGTCGCGGTCAATCTGGCCGCCCAGAGCGGCTCCGCAGGCGATGCCAACAAGGACACCTATAAGGACTTCGAGAACATCATCGGCTCGCGCTTCAACGACACTCTGACCGGTAGCGCCGTCGCCAACAGGCTCGAAGGCGGCGCGGGCGACGATACGCTTACCGACGTCGCGGGCAGCGGAACGGATACCCTGGTCGGCGGCGCCGGCAACGACACCTACAACGTCTCCGCCACCAGCACGGTGATCGACGAGTCCGGCGGCGGATACGACCAGGTCTTCTCGTCCGCCACGTACACGCTCTCGGCAGGCATCGAGAACCTGTTCGCGACCGGGTTCGATGCGATCAATCTCACCGGCAACGAGAGCGACAACATCATCGCCGGCAACGATGCGGCCAACCGGCTCACGGGCAATGGCGGCAACGACGCCCTCTACGGCAACGGCGGCGGCGATGTCCTCGACGGCGGCGCCGGCAACGACGCGCTGGATGGCGGAGCGGGCGACGACGCCCTGGCCGGCGGCATCGGCAACGATGTCCTCTATGGCCGCGACGGCAACGATTCCCTCAGCGGCGATGACGGCGACGATGTCCTCGACGGCGGTGTCGGCAACGACGCCCTCGCCGGTGGAAACGGCAACGACAACCTGCAGGCCGGCGACGGCAACGACGCTCTCGACGGCGGCGCGGGCGACGATGTCATCAACGGCGGCACGGGCGCCGACACCATGAACGGCGGAGCCGGCAACGACGCCTATTACATCGACAACCTCGGTGATCAGGTCATCGACGGCGCAGGTGTCGATACCGTGTATGTGGCCATCGACGGCTACGACCTCAACAGGCTTGGCGCGATCGAGAACATCACCGGCATCGGGGCGGTCGCGATCACCCTGACGGGCAACGCGTTCAACAACACGCTGACCGGCAACGACGGCGCCAACATCCTCATGGGCGGCGCCGGCAACGACGTGCTCTCCGGAGGACGCGGCAACGACAAGATCTACGGCCAGGAAGGCAACGACGTGCTCTTCGGCGGGCTCGATCGCGATATCTTCGTGTTCGACAAGCGTCCGAACAAGCGCACGAACGTGGATAAGATCGCCGACTATAACGTCCGTGACGACTCGATCTATCTCGAGAACAAGTACTTCAAGGTCGGCAGCGGCTCACCCAGCAAGCCGAAGCAGATGGCGAGCAAGTACTTCTACAAGGGCGCCAAGGCGCACGACCGGGATGACCACATCATCTACGACAACAAGAAGGGCATCCTGTACTACGACGCCGACGGCACCGGCTCCTCTGCCGCGGTCAAGATCGCCACGCTCGATCGCAACCTGAAGATGACCTACAAGGACTTCTTCGTGATCTGATCCGGGCACGACTCCCGTAGGGCAAATGAGAACGAGGGACGGCGTCCTGCCTTGCAGGGCGCCGTTCCGCTTTCCGGAGCGCCTGGCCGCATTCCGGCGCGCCTTTCCGGCCCCGCCCCCGCGATGCCTTGCGCGGAACCCTTTCGGCCCCATTCTCCTTCGTGTCGGAGCATCACGGGGAGATCCGCATGGCTTATGAGCTCTACTACTGGCCGACCATTCAGGGGCGCGGCGAATTCGTCAGGCTAGCCCTCGAGGAGGCCGGTGCCGATTACATCGACGTGGCCCGGGAATCGGAAGGCATCGCCGTGATGATGCGGATGATGGATCACGCGGAGCATCCGCCCCTGGCGCCGCCCTTCCTCAAGGACGGCGACACGATCATCGGCCAGACGGCCGCGATCCTGCTCTATCTCGGGGCGCGGCACGGGCTCGCGCCCAAGGATCCGGCTGGCGGATTGTGGACGCATCAGATCCAGCTCACCATCGCGGACCTGGTGGCCGAGGCGCACGACACGCATCATCCCGTGGGGGTGGGCCTCTATTACGAGGACCAGAAGGCCGAAGCGCTGCGGCGGTCCGACGAGTTCTGCGAGAACCGGATCCCGAAATTCCTGACCTGGTTCGACACCATCCTCGCGCGCAACCCCG
The DNA here is from genome assembly GCF_018069605.1 of Microvirga sp. HBU67558. Taxonomy (NCBI): domain Bacteria; kingdom Pseudomonadati; phylum Pseudomonadota; class Alphaproteobacteria; order Hyphomicrobiales; family Methylobacteriaceae; genus Microvirga; species Microvirga sp. HBU67558. The sequence continues at coordinate 39,188 of NZ_JAGPUP010000514.1, forward strand.
CAGGCGATGCGCATCTCGTCGGCCGTTCGCTCACCTATGCCGACCTCTCCCTGTTCCAGCTTGTCGAGGGATTGTCCTATGCCTTTCCGAAGGCCACGGGGCGCGCGCTGAAGCAGGCGCCGCGGGTCGCCGCCCTGCACGACGCCGTCGCGCGGCGGCCGCGCATCAAGGCCTATTGTGCGAGCCCCCGGCGCATCCCCTTCAACCAGGAGGGCATCTTCCGGCGCTATCCGGAACTGGATCGTTAGGGGCTTGTTAAGGGTCGGCAGGGCTGGATGGCGTCCGTTCTTCCCTTCCGGCCTCAATTCCTCCACGCTGCCTGTGGATCCTCACGAACGATCAGGAGCATAGCATGACCGAGGACACCGAGGGCGTCGCGATTCGTCTCTGGCGCGACCGAGCGCAGCTGCGCGAGCAGGAGCGGAACGAGGTTCAGGCCCGCCTTCGGATCGCCGAGGAGAAGATCGCCATCCTGCTGGCCGAGAACGACCGGCTCGCCGCCGAGAACGCGCGGTTGCGGTCGCTCGGCGGCCCGGACGACGACGGCGCACGGACCGAGACCGAGCTTCAGATGGAAGCACTCAAGGGCGCCCTGATGTCCCTGATCGCCCGGCCGGCCGACAGCCTGAATTCGTGAGAGCGCGAACCCGTGCGGCGCTCACGCCGCCAGGCAATCCATGGCGGCGTTGAGGCATTCGACCGTGACGCTGCCGCCAGCGGCCACGAGGCTGCAGCCCTTCGGCACCTCGCGCCAGCCGCGGGTCTTGTCGTCGATGGGCTCCGAGACCACCAGCAGGTTGGCGCCCTCCTGACGGAAATACAGGGTCGGCGGCTTGGCATCGCAGGCCCAGCGATAGGCCCACAGGCTCTCGCCGTCCGTGAAGGCGGCGGTGAAGCGCAGGGCCTCCTCGATGCCGGCCTGGTCCATGAGGCCGCGCACCTGCTTGAGGGTCCTGGCCATGGCGGTAACGGGCTCCTCCGGCAGGCCATTGGCCAGCGCGAGGAGGAAGATCGCCTCGGAATCCGTGGTGCCGAGCCGGCGGTCGTAGAGCTCGTCCGGGATCAGGGCCTCCAGCCGGCGCTTGATGCGCCCGTAGCCGCCGATCTGGCCGTTATGCATGAACAGATGCCGGCCATGGGCGAAGGGGTGGCAGTTGGCCCGCGTCGTCGAGGTGCCGGTGGAGGCGCGCACATGGGCGAAGAAGAGCCGGGAGCGCACCTGCTCGCACAGGCTCCTCAGGTTCTCGTCCGACCAGGCCGGCCGGACCTCCCGGTAGATCCCGGGCTCGCGGCGCTCCCCGTACCAGCCGATGCCGAAGCCGTCGCCGTTCGTCTCGGTCTTGGCCTCGACCGCGTGCAGCGATTGGTGGACCAGGGAATGGGCCGGAGCACAGACGAGTTCATCGAGGAAGATCGGCTCCCCCCGGTAGGCGAGAAAGCGGCACATCGGCTTACGGCAGCCCCCTAGGCATCGCACTTCGTAACGATGTTGTACTCTCTTGCATTCATGGTGAACAGCCGGTTAACGGCTGCGCTGCGGGCGTCCGGCCTTCGTGGCGTCAGACCGGCGCGGCGAGCCTTGCCGCCACGTCCTCGGCGATCGCGAGGGACGCGGTCAGGCCCGGGCTCTCGATGCCGAAGAGTTGCACGAGCCCCGTCAATCCGTGCTCGGCCGGGCCGTCGATCATGAAATCGGCCGCCTTCTCGCCGGCCCCCGTGAGCTTGGGACGGATGCCGGAATAATCGGGCACAAGCGCGCCGTCGGGGAGCTCCGGCCAATAGCGGCGGATGGAGGCATAGAAGCTCTGGGCCCGGCGCGGATCGACCTCGTACTCTTCCCGGTCGATCCATTCCACGTCGGGACCGAAGCGCATGCGGCCGGAGAGGTCCAGCGTCACATGGGTACCCAGGCCGCCGTCGACGGGAGCCGGATAGATGAGGCGCGAGAAGGCGGGCTTGCCGAGGCAGCCGAAATAATTGCCCTTGGCGAGCACCAGCTTCGGCACGCGACCGGCGGGATAGCCGTCCGTCGCGCGGGCCAGCGCCTGCGCGCCGAGCCCCGCGGCATTGACCACCGCGTCGACGACGAGGTCGGTGGGCTCCTCGCCGCCCACATGCACGTTCCATCCGGCCCCCTCCCGGGCGATGCGCGCGACGGGCGCATGGAACGCGATGGCGCCGCCGGCGCTCTCCAGATCGCCCTGGAGCGCCAGCATGAGGGCGTGGCTGTCGACGATGCCCGTCTCCCGCGACAGCACGGCGCCGGTGCAGACGAGATTCGGCTCGAGGGCCCGCGCCTCCTCGCCGGTCAGGAAGGAGAGCCCCTCGACCCCGTTCGCCAGCCCCTGTTCGTAGATGCCCTCGATCTTGGCCTGTTCGAGATCGTCGGTCGCCACGATGAGCTTGCCGCATTTGGCGTGCGGCACGCCGTGGCTCTCGCAGAAGGCGTAGAGCATCCGCCGGCCGTCGACGCAGTGACGCGCACGGAGCGAGCCGGACGGGTAATACATGCCGGCATGGATGACCTCGCTGTTGCGCGAGGAGACGCCATTGCCGATGCCGCCTGTCGCTTCGGCCACGATCACGCCATGGCCGCGAAGGGTGAGCGCGCGCGCAACCGCGAGCCCGACGACACCGGCCCCAATCACGAGAACGTCTATGGTTGCCTCCCGGCGGTTCGGAAGTCAGGATGTCGAAGTCTGCAAGGATGGTCATGGACGGTCCGGGACCATCAGTCCGACCGCTCCACCCTGGCTTTGCAGGTCGCATGAAAAAGGCGGCCTCGCGGATGCGGGCCGCCTTTGCCGCGTGCGTCGATCAGAGGCGCTTTCCGGTCTGCTCGTCGAAGAGGTGGACGAGCTTGGGATCGGGGGTGACGCGGATCTG